>NZ_JBANRK010000007.1:0-123802 GCF_037860795.1 Sphingobium mellinum
TGCATATCATCCGCGCTCATCTTCAATGGCCTGCTTTTACTCCGCCATCATGGCCTGGAATCCGACCGCCGTTGACAGGCGGCAGTTTGTTTCCCTGGCTACGGCGCATGTTGCGCCACGACCTTCACTTTGAGCCCAGAGATGCCGCTCCCAAGCGGAACATCTTCATCTGTCCTTGAAATTCTACCGGGACAATGGCCAGTGCCGCTTTTAGAGGAATGTGCCAATGTGTTTCAGCCTCTAGAATCACCGACCCCCTAAATTCCCGTGAATAGCCCCGTGGTCGAACTCGTATTCCGCTCAGAACCTTCAGCTGTCATCCTTGCAACTCCTTCGGAGGCGAATGCTTATTTCGCCATACACCTGGTGTCATGCCAACCTTGCGCGAAAAGGTGTTGGTGAAATGAGCCTGGTCCGTGAAGCCACAATCTAACGCGATATGCGCAATCGGCATTGAAGGAATGCGCAGAAAATCTTTGGCTTGCATGAGTCGCTGCTCCAAGAGCCATGCATATGGTGAAATTCCAACCGAGTTTGCGAAGGCACGTTCAAAATAGCTTACTGAAAGCCGGCAATTCAAAGCGATATCGGACATCGCAACTGACGACTCCAACCGTTGGCGCATGAGGCTCTTTGACAGGCTCACTTGCCAAGGAGCGAGTAACGGTCGGCATCGAGGACGTTGGGGGGTCGCGTAATTTCCAATTTCTGGACGGGCGGGGTCCGCGCGTATCACCTCAGTTCCGCTGGAGCCAAATTCGGTACCCACACTCAAGCTCGCTTCGCCATGACGGCGCCCCTTCCATATGCGAAGGCAGCCCAGCAAGGCGCCACGGGAAATGGCGCGCCACCTCAATGACTGCCACCCAATCGGCAAGCGTCATCACGGCGAACCGCACGACACCTCCTGGGAAACAGCCCTTACATTCCCAAAGGGTTGACACCTGGGACTCGGTCGATGCGCCCCCTCAGCTCGAAAAATTTATTTCCCGAGTGCTACGCGAGCCAAAGTCGAAGCTCAGCCGCCGGATCGCGGGACTGGAGGAACGACTGGGCCTGCGCCTCATCAGCGGTCAAGCCGGTGCTTTCGCGTGACCGACACGGGGCAAGCCTTTTACGAGCGCTGCCGGGCGATGCTCGCGGAGGCGGAGCAGGCCGAGGCGCTGGTCATGCAGGCTCAGGCGGAACCGCACGGTCGCATCCGCTTCAGCTGCCCTACCGGCATTTTAGAACCGATCTCCGGCCTGATCGCCACCTTTCTGGCGCGCTATCAAAGGTACGGCTCCAGCTTGTCGCCACAGACCGCGCGGTCGATCTGATCGAAGAGCGGATTGACCTTGCGCTCCGGATTCGCGCTAGCCTCACAAGCGATGCCGCGCTGACAATGCGGTCGCTTGGCTCCTCGACGCGTATCCTGGTCGCCTCCCCCCGGCTTGCAAGCCAAGTGGATAGCATCGAGCAGCTGGCGTCACTTCCCGCTCTCGCGACCCATGACGCCGCCGACGAACTCGAATGGCACCTGGAGACCGAGGATGGCCGCAAACATGTCGCTCATATGCAGCCCCGCATGGGATGCGAGGACATGGCGACCGTGCGCAACGCCGCCATTCACGGCCTGGGCGTGGCGATCTTGCCGGATCACGTCTGTCAGGCGGCGCTGGATGCCGGACAACTGAGGCACGTGCTGCCGGAGTGGCGCGGACAGCAGGGCATCGTGCATCTCGTCTTCACGACACGTCGCGGGCTACCGCCGGCGGTCCGTGCCCTCATCGACCATCTGGCTGCCGGCTTTCCGCGAGATTTCGTGGGAACGACCGTGTGAAACGCGGCCAGTCCAATCGACTCATCCCAGCCGTGCGGAGGAGCGTTCACAGCATTCGGGTGCTGACTGGCCGTTCCTTTAGGCAAGGGCACTCTTCAAAAGGACCAAAATGCACTATCTGCCTGTGCTGGCGAGTATGAAGCGTGTGAAGGTGGAGCATGGATCAAACGATAATTCTGACGGTGATCGGCAGCGACCGGCCGGGCCTTACCCGCGCGATCGCCGACGCGGTATACGCCGCCGGCGGCAATTGGCTGGAAAGCCATCTTTCGCGGCTTGGCGGAAAATATGTCGGATCGGTGTTGGTCACACTGCCCGAAGACCGGCTGGAAGAGCTTGAACAGGCGGCCCGCCAAATCGATGCATTGGGTCTCAAGGTTGATATCATCGCGTCCGCCAAAATAGATGAGCGTAGTGGCGAGCCGTTGACGATAGAAATCGTTGGGCAGGATCGCCCCGGAATCGTCCGTGAAGTGACCACGGTCCTCGCCGGGCTCGACGTCAACATCGAAGACTTCGTCACGACTGTGGAAGGCGGCGCATGGTCAGGCGTGCCATTGTTCCGGGCAAGAGTGAAATTGCTGATTCCCTCCACTCTCTCGACCGACGAGGTGCGCCATGCGCTGGAGGAGATATCGGGAGAGGTGATGGTCGATTTCGACATCGAGCCCGAGCCAAGCTGACATGCTGGGGCTGTCGCTTCCGGCCGTCCAGTTTACAACGGGTCCGCGCCAGCGGGGTCACCAGACGCGCGGCGACTGAATGAAGGCAATGCATCGCCCGGCCGGGCCGTTTTTTTAAGTCTCCGCCTCGGAATTGGCCGATGGGATGAAGGATGCTCAGACGCAGGCTTGGCGATTGTTCAATCGTAAATTGCCGATAGATGTTGACCCGAAAATCACATCGGCTATTTACGATACATGAACTCCGATGATGCCCTTTCGATTCTGGCGGCCCTGGCGCATCCGACCCGGCTCGCCGCCTTCCGCTTGCTCGTTCGTCATGAACCTGGCGGCCTGTCGACCGGCCAGTTGGTCCAGGAAAGCGGCCTCACCCAAAGCACCTTCTCCACTCATCTGGCGGTGCTGGTGAAGGCGGGATTGGTCACATCGGAAAAACGAGGCCGTCAGCAAATCCAGCGCGTCCATATCGACGCGTTGCGCGGGCTGATGGTCTTTCTTGCCAAGGATTGCTGCGAAGGGCGCGCCGAACTCTGCGAGCCACTACTTGCAGAACTCACCTGCTGCTGAACGAGATCGCATGACAGACAAGGTCTATAACGTGCTGTTCCTTTGCACCGGGAACAGCGCCCGCTCCATTCTGGGCGAGGTTGTCATGAATCACCTTGGCGAGGCGCGCTTTCGCGCGTTCAGCAATGCATTATCTGCAAAACCGCATCTCGCTATTCCTCGCGCTGCCTTTCAGCAGCCTCGGCGAGATGGCGATGCGTCGCAAGCTCACGGACATCGGGCGCGGCGAAGGCGCGACAGCGCCGGCAGGAGTATCTGAATGACCCACGATATTGTTATCTATCACAATCCCGCCTGCGGCACCTCGCGCAATGCCCTTGCGATGATCCGCAACGCCGGGATCGAACCGCATGTCATTGAATATCTGAAGACCCCACCCGCACGCGACTTGCTTGTCGAGATGATCGGGCGTGCTGGCATGACTGCGCGGGAATTGCTGCGCGAAAAGGGAACCCCCTATGCCGAGTTGGGCCTGGAGGATGAAACGCTATCTGACGACCAGCTTGTCGATGCCATGATGCAGCATCCCATCCTCATCAACCGGCCCTTGGTTGTCTCGTCCCTCGGCGTGAAGCTGTGCCGCCCGTCCGAGGCAGTGCTTGATCTTCTGCCAGAACCGCAGCGGGGGCCGTTTGCGAAGGAAGATGGCGAACCGGTGATCGATGCGAACGGCAACCGCGTGGCGGCGGGCTGACCCGTGGCGGAGCAGATTCTTCCCCTGCGAAAGACGATGCTTGCCGAAGCGATCGGCAGCCTGTTCCTGTTCGCGACAGTGATCGGCTCGGGCATCATGGCTGAAAAACTGGCCGGGGGTAATGTCGCCATTGCCCTTCTGGGCAACACGCTGGCGACCGGCGCGATCCTGTTCGTCCTCATCACGATGCTTGGCGCAATCTCGGGCGCTCACTTCAATCCGGCGGTCACGCTGGTGGCTCGGCTGCGGGGTGAGATCGCCACCGTGCCGGCATTGGCGCATGTGCTGGCCCAGCTGATGGGCGGCATCCTCGGCGTCTGGATCGCCCATCTCATGTTCGGCCTGCCTATCTGGCAGATATCCGAAAAGGTCCGCACCGGTCCCGGCCAATGGGGTGGCGAGGCGGTCGCGACCTTCGGACTGATCTTCACCATATTGGGGACGGTGCGGATGCGCCCGCAACGGGTTCCGGCAAGCGTCGCCCTCTACATCACGGCTGCCTATTGGTTCACCTCCTCGACCAGTTTCGCCAATCCGGCCATCACCATCGCCCGGTCGCTCAGCAACAGCTTCGCGGGCATCGCTCCGTCCAGTGCGCCAGCTTTTATCCTTGCCCAACTGGTTGGCGCGCTCGCGGCCTACGCCGTGAGCCAGGAGCTTTTCCCCGCACCATCCCATGAGGTCCGTCATGCCCCGCGTCCGCGAACTGCCTGACGCTGAAAATCTACCCGCGCTCCAGCAGGAATATCTTCTGCGCCGCCCAGCGCTCGGCCTGGGCGAACTTGCCCCGCCGCCGCGCATTCTCCTGCTCTATGGGTCACTGCGGGAGCGTTCCTTTTCACGTTTCGCTGTGGAAGAGGCGGCGCGTCTGCTCCAGCTTTTCGGCGCGGAAACGCGAATTTTCGATCCCTCCGATCTTCCGCTGCCCGACCAGGTCAAGGGCGATGACCATCCCGCTGTCCATGAACTGCGCGAACTGTCCATGTGGTCCGAAGGACAGGTATGGTGCAGCCCGGAACGGCATGGCGCCATCACCGGCATCATGAAGGCGCAAATCGATCATCTGCCGCTGGAAATGAAAGGGATGCGACCCACTCAAGGACGGACGTTGGCCGTTATGCAGGTGTCCGGCGGATCGCAGTCGTTCAACGCCGTGAACACCCTGCGCCTCCTGGGCCGCTGGATGCGGATGTTCACCATCCCCAACCAATCTTCGGTGGCCATGGCCTATAAGGAGTTCGATGAAGCGGGCCGGATGAAACCCTCCAGCTATTACGACCGGATTGTCGATGTGATGGAGGAACTGGTGCGGTTCACCGTGCTGATGCGTCCCCATGCCGATCAGCTTGTACAGCGATATTCGGAACGGAAGGCGGCCGGCACCGAAGCGGCGGACCACCCTGCGCTAAAAGCTGTACGGGGCTGACGCGACCCGGACAAGGTCGGTGGGGCTTGGCAAACGACCCTTTATCTTGATCCATATCAATATCTATTGGCTATTCCAAAATTCGTTCATACGACAGTACAATATTGAAATCGGCATGGCGAACAATGATGCGGCCAATCTAGAATAAATATCTTATCAAAGACCGTCGGAACTTTCATTTATCATCATCGTTTCCCAAAACAGACTCCCTGCCAGGGAGGAAAAAAGGGATTAACAGATGAATTCGAAAAACTTTGGGCATTCCGCTCGTCGGAATGCTATGTCTTCGCGCGCCCTTTTGGGCGTCACGGGCCTTGCAGGTTCGCTCGGAATTTTGATGTTGGCCGTGCCTGACGCTGCGCTGGCCCAGAATGAATGCGGCGCGCTGCCGGCGGCCGGCGGCCTGGTCTCCTGCCCCGCCTCCAGCAACCCCTATCCGGCCGGCATCACTTACCTTCCCACGGCTGGCTTGACGGTTGCCCTGCCCGCCGGCGTTGCCATCCAGACGGCCACGCCCGCAACCCCCGGCGTTCAGATCGTGGGCGCAGGTGATCTGGCAGTCGCCGGAAACGGCGCGTCCGTGGCAACCACCGGCGCGCTTTCCAATGGCGTGACGGTTTCCAGCCTGGGCGGTTCGGCGAATGCGGGACTGGCATCGGTATCCACTACCGGCGCGGGATCGACGGCAGTCTCCGCACTATCGGACACTGGGGCCGCCAGCGTGACAACGACCGGCAACGTCACCTCCACCGGTCGCGGCGGAGCGGGCCTTTCGGCAGTGTCCGGAACGGGCGATGCTGCCGTCACCGCAAACAATGTCAGCACCGTCGCTGCGCTGCCCGCGGACACGGCGACCAGCCGCAGCGCCATTTTCGCGCAGGGCGCCAACGCCAGGGTGATTTCCACCGGCACGGTGACGACGGCGGGTCGCGCATCCCTGGGTGGCGCTTCCGATGCCATCTCGGTAACCGGGACGGCGGGCGATGCCAGTGCAGTCGTGAATAATGTCGCGGCCAGCGGCGATACGTCGCGCGCTGTCGCGGTGACGGCGAGCAACAATGCCAGTGCCACAGTGAACGGGCTGGTGTCGACATCGGGTCTTGGCGCTGACGCCGTGGCAGTCACGGGCGGAAATCGGGCGATGGTCACTGTTGGCCCCAATGGCCGCTTGTCGGCGGCTAACGGCAACCTCATCACGCTGACGTCGGTCAATGGCAGCACCCTGTCCAACTCCGGCACGATCGGTTCCAATCCCAACGGTCTGGCTATCCAGGCGCTCGGCGGTCCGGCAACGATCAACAACAGCGGTTCCCTGTCCAGCGACATTCTTTTGACTGCCGGCAACGACACCGTGAACAATAGCGGCACGTTCGTCGTTGGTCCCAACCCCGCTTTCGGCGCGGGAACGGACGCCTTCGTGAACACCGGCGTGGTGAGTGTCGGCGCAGGCGCAACGGTCGCCGGCGCATCGACCTTCACGGGCCTGGAGAGCTTTTCCAACGCCGGCCTGGTCGATCTGCGCAACGGCATAGTGGGCGACAGCCTCACGCTTCCGGGCACCTTCTCGGGCACGGGCGCCAGCCAGTTGGGCGTGGATGTGGGTGCTGGCGGCAGCGATCGCCTGATCCTGGGTGGCGCTGCCACGGGGACAACCACGGTTCTGCTTGGCGCCCCGTCCCTTACCGCACCGATATTCACGTCGGGCGCCGTCATCGTTCAGGCCGGCGCTCCGTCCGCCGCTTCGGCTTTTCAGTTCAGCGGGGGCTTCCAGAATGCCGGCCTCGTCCGATATGAAGTCGCCTATGACCCGGCGACCCTGTCTTACAGTGTCACGGGCGGACCAAGCGACGCAGCCTTCCGCACGCTCAATTATGCGGATGGCGCCCGCAGCCTGTGGATGAAGTCCGCGGACGTGGTCACCGCGCAACTGCGGTCGCGACGCGATTCACTGTGGGCCCATGGCGATGCCGCGACCTCCGGCAAGTTCTGGCTCCAGATGCACGGTTCGGTCGAGGATCGTGGCGGAAGTCGGTCAGTGTCCAACTTTGGCCAAAGCCGGGTCGTCAACACGGGCTATAAACAGGATTATTTTGGTGGACAGGCCGGCCTCGACTTGGGCGGGGGCGTCGGTGAAAAGGGTGGCTTCGCCCTGGGTGTGACCGGCGGCTACATGAATTCCTCGCAGAACTTTGCCGCTTCGCCGGACCGGATCAACTTCAACGCGGTTAATGCCGGTGTCTATGGCAGCTTCACCTCGGGCAATATCTTTGCGAACGTCCTGGGCAAATATGATTATTATTGGGCCAATGCCAACAGCCCGACCGGCGGCTTCAGGCAGAAGTTCAATGGCTCCGTCTATGGCGTCCGTGGGGAGGTCGGTCTGCGGTTCGGCAGCGACTCCTTCTTCGTCGAGCCGGCCGCAAGCCTGTCCTACACCCGCTCGAAAATCGACAACTTCTCGGTCCTTGGCACGACCGTGGACTTCAACGAGGATGACGGCCTTCGCGGCCGCGTCGGCGGGCGTGTCGGCGGGCAGGTCCACGTTGGGAACACGGCCGTGCTGGCTCCCTATATAGGGGCCAACTATGTCCACGAATTCAAGGGACGGGACGAGGTAAGCTTCACCAACGGCGTGCAGACGGTGGCCTACACCAATGACCGCATGAGGGATTATGGTGAAGCGGTCCTGGGGGTCACCATTGGCCAGACCAGCGGCATTTCCGGCTTCCTGGAGGCCAGCTATGCGCGCACGTTCAGCAACGGCAGCCGCTCCAACAGCCTTGAAGGGGCTGGCGGTCGGGCCGGTTTGCGCATCCGCTTCTGAATGCAGGGGTGCCGCGGTCGATCAGGCCGCGGCACCCAAGAACGGTCGCGATACGAAGCGACAGAGAAACCATGGGGTGCGCATTCCTCTCGGCCAGCCAGCTGTCGTCGCCTTCATAAGCAGCGATAGTCGCGACCGCACCCGGATTGCGTGTTCCATGCTTGAACAGCGGCCTTCGCTTCGCCCAGTTCTCGGCTGAGCATTTGACCAGAATTCCGCTTTGAACCCGAAAGGCGCGAATCCCCACGCGGATCGATGCCTCGGGGGGAATAGGACATCCGGTCAGATAACATATCCGTCAGGCGGATCCTCCGCCTCTTGCGTGTCATTCGCCGACGCCAGTTCGTTGAGATAATTATAGATGGTGAACCGCGTCGTATTCAGAGCCTCGGCCACCGTGTCGACGGCCAGTCTCAGCGTAAACAGGCCGCGTGCGGACAATTCGCTGACCACCGCAATTTTGTGTCGCTTGTGCATGAGGTGGACGGGAACGCCGACTTTCGCGATTGCCTGCTGGATAAGGAACGCCGCCAACTCGTTGATGTCGCGCATGAACATTTCTGGTCCGAGCGACCCCTTGACGGGCGTGTGAGAAGCTTCGCCCAGAACGGCGGCCGCCGCGTCGCGCATCAGTTCCCACGGCGACATGTCGATATTGATGCACAGCGCCGCCATCGGCTTGCCGTTCAGATCGGGCAAGAAGGTCGTGGAAGACCGCAGCCTGCGGCCGTCCGCCGTCTGCGTTTCATAGCCTGATTTATGCGTAAAATCCTTGGCTGCCACCGCCTCCAATAGCAAATTGGTGGCGGCGTCCCCCGCTTCGCGGCCGGTCACATCGCCTGCCACGGCTATGATGGAATTGGGCAGCAGCGACAGATCGTGCAGCACCACCTCGGCCGATCCCGGCAGCGCATGACCCAGTGGCTCGACCAACGATTGAAAAATCGCCATCAACTTCTCGCGCTCGGCCTTGCTGCTCATTGTCATCGCTTCCCTCCACCTCTGAGCCGTTTAGGCCCAGCCTCGCACCAGCGCAAACATGGGTTGAGATATTCAATATTTTGTGTACGATTTAAACAAATATAACAGGCGCCTCGGAATAGCGATATTGAATGACTGGCGCCGCCTCCCGGAAAGCGCTGACCTGCGGCATCGCAGATCGATCAGTTGGTTCCATACATAGCCATGACGCAACCTGCCGCCCGTCCCCGGACCGCTTAACCGTGGCGTTTATATCACACTCGCGCGCCGACGTTTCGAGCGCATTCCCATAGCCTTGCGGAAGCGCGTCAACCTCTGTAGCACATTAGCTACTCCATACTAATCGCGCCGCAAGCAGCGCCGGGATGGATGAATGCGGATCCGGGCACTTATGCCGGCTGGGTCAAAGGGAGGATTATATGAAGAAATTCGGTTCGGTTGCGGCTGCGCTCGGCGCAATGCTCGCCTCGACCAGCTATGCCCAAACTTCGACGGCCACGCCTCAGGCGTCAGGCGGCAGCGCCGATGTGCCGGGCGAAATCATCGTGACCGCCCAGCGCAAGTCGGAAAGCCTTCAACAGACCCCGATCGCGGTGACCGCGGTGACCGCAGAGGGCGTCCAGAGCCTCGGCATTACCGACATGAAGGATATCGCGGCGATCACGCCCGGCGCGAGCTTCACGATCACCAATGGCTTCTTTACGCCGCGCATTCGCGGCATCGGCGTGGACTTCGTGTCGGTCGGGGTGGAATCCCCTGTCGCCATGTATGAAGACGGCGCATATCTCACACGAACCCTTACGGTTAACGAGATAGTCGACAATTTCGACGTCGGCAGCATCCAGGTGCTGCGCGGTCCCCAGGGCACACTGTACGGCCGTAACGCGACGGGCGGCGTCATCATCATCAACAGTGCCGATCCCACGGACAAGTTCGAAGGTCGTTTGCGCGCCGAATATGGCAACTTCGATCACCAGCAGTTCAATGGCATGATCAACCTGCCGCTCGGCCAGGATCTCTCCTTCCGGGCGAGCGCTAGCTACAAGCATGATGATGGCTTTGTGCATAACCTGGTCACGGGTGGCACGGCCGGCGGCGGACGCACCTACAGCGCCCGGGCGAAGCTGCGCTGGCAGCCGGCCAATGCCGATATCATCCTGGGCGGCGAATATTATAACACGGCCTATCGCCTGGGCCCGCTCCAGTCGCTGCATCGTAACGATTCGACTTGCCTTGCCTGCGTCCTCTTCCCGGGCACGGTGCCGGCCAATGCCGCCGACCTGTTCGTGACAGACAGCGTGGTCGCCGTGCAGCCGGTCAGAACCAAGTTCTACGGCGCCACGCTCAAGATGACGTTCGACTTCGACAGCTTTGAACTGGGGAGCACGACGACCTATCGCAAGCAAAAGACCACCGACAGCGCCGGCGATGCCGACCTGACATCGCTTCCGGGCTTCGAATTCGCGGTGCCGAGATCGGGCGGCCGGTCCTATACCCAGGATCTGCAGGTCACTTCGAAGCTCGACGGCATGTTCAACTATATTGTCGGGTTGAGCTATCTGGACGACAAGGGTATTTTCGACACCCGCTTCGTCGGCGATCCGGCCTTGGGTCTGGGTGGCACCGGCCTCACCGTCGCCACGGCCTCTGGTGCTGACAATATAGCGAAGACGCGGTCTTTCGCTGTGTTCGGTGAAGGCTATTTCCAGTTCACCGACCACATCAAGGCCACCGTCGGCGGCCGTTATACATATGAAGAACGGTCTGCGGATGCCGTGGTGTTCGGCTTCCCGATCCCCACGCTCAAGGAGGCGCAGCGTGCGTTCACGCCCCGTTTCGTCCTGGCGTGGAACAACGGGCCGACCAACATCTATTACAGCTATACGCGTGGCTTCAAGGCGGGCGGTTTCCCTGGACCGATCTTCGGCCCGATCGCTGCCGTGAAACCGGAAAAGATCTTCAGCCACGAAGTGGGCGTCAAGCAGGCCCTGTTCAACAACCGGCTCCGCCTCAATGCCGCCGCCTTCTACTTCAAGAACAAGGGCCTGCAGACGCAGACCATTGACTTGCAGTCTGGCGGGACCATCACGGCCAATGCGGGCGCGCTGGAAAACTACGGCATCGAAGTCGAAGCACAGGTCTTCCCTGTCACTGGACTGACCCTTGGACTTAGCGGCGCTTGGCAGCATGCCCGTTTCAGGCCCTATCAAAATGCCGCGATCGCCTGCTTCAATCCGAACACCATCCCGACCATGAGCCGGTGCTTCACCGATCTGACGGGCACGCCCCCGCCGCAGGCTCCGGACTGGTCGGGTTCGTTCAACGCGAGCTATGAATTCCCCATCGGTTCGTGGAAGGGCTCTCTCTCCGGCATCGCTCAATATCGCTCGTCCGTCTATTATACGCCGGGCGCGGGCGGCCCGCTGCTGGCCGATCGTGATGGCGAACGTTTCCTCGTGAACGCCTCAGGCTATATCAGCCCTCCGGGTGACAATCTTCGGATCGGCTTTTACGCCAACAACGTGTTCAACAAGAAATATGTCAACTTCATCCAGACCGACACCACGTTCGGCGTGTACCACAATGCCGCAAGGCCGCGTACCTACGGCCTGCGTCTGGAATATACCTTCTGAGCATTTTCGAAGCGGACAGGATCATCTTCTGGCTCCGAAAATGCGTTAAAACAAAGACCTGGAGCAGTCCGTCTGATGCAATCAGAACGGACACTGCTCTAGGGGGGCTGCTCCCAGTCGGCTGAACAGGCCGTCCAGAGGGGCTCGAACCCACGGCGCCAAGGGGAACGCCGTGGGTTCATTTTATTTGTCGCTTTTGTCCTTGGGCAGCCCCTGCTTGGTCGCACTCTGGTGCCCCAAACTGTTTTGTTGGCCGGGACGCACGGAAGCGGACAGTTTGCAGGACGGTCTGAAGGCCGACCTAGGCGTTGAACGTCTGCCCCACCATCTCTTCGCTGATCTGCCACAGCCTGGCTGCCCTGTCGGGGTCCATCGCATAGGCGCGTGGGCCGGCGCCCGGAACTTCGGGCGCGTCATTGTCGGCCGGCACGCCACAATCCTGGCAATAATGGCCGCCAATTTCGTCCGCCCCAGCCACGAAGCCGGCCCAAACCGTGGTCGCGGCCCCTTCCGGTATCGATTTTATCCTGTGGTGCGGATCATGATGCGCGGTCTGCGCCTCTTCGAAGGCATTCCATTCCTCGTCGGGCATGTGACGATTGAGCTTTGTGGCGACGACTCCGGGGTGAATCGCGGCTGCTCTTATGCCCCTGGCCCGAAGTCGTTTGTCGAGTTCGACGGCAAACAGGCAATTGGCGGTTTTCGCCGCG
This sequence comes from Sphingobium mellinum, assembly GCF_037860795.1. Lineage (NCBI taxonomy): Bacteria > Pseudomonadati > Pseudomonadota > Alphaproteobacteria > Sphingomonadales > Sphingobiaceae > Sphingobium > Sphingobium mellinum. The sequence goes on from NZ_JBANRK010000007.1 coordinate 12,341, forward strand.
CCATAGGCTTCCCATTTGTCATACAGCTTCCGCCGGAAATTGGGATCGTCCAGATCAATGTCGGCCATCCGATGTGCCATGGAAGACAGGACCAATATCCGCGCCCCGTCCCGCAACAGGGGAAGGAGCAGGTTGACCAGCAGGAAATGGCCCAGATGATTGACGCCGAACTGCGTCTCGAACCCATCCGCGGTCACCCCCTGCGGCGCCGCCATCACGCCTGCATTGCATATCAGCACGTCGATCGGCTTGCCCGCCTTCAGCATCATTTCCGCGCAACGGCGGACGCTTTCCAGCGACCCAAGGTCGAGTTCGAGCAGTTCGACGGTCCCGGCGGCACCGGCTGTCAGCGGCGCGATGATCTCCCGCCCCTTCGCCACATCGCGGACGGTGCCGACGACATGCGCGCCCCGAACCGCCAGCGCACGACAGGTTTCCAGACCCAGTCCAGCCGACGCGCCGGTCACAAACACATGCTTTCCCGACAGATCCATGCTCCCCAGCACTTCGTCGGTCGTCGGGTCCTTGTCCACATGATAATCCAACAAAGTCTCTCTCCTTCTTCGCGGTGCCGGGCGAGCGCCGACCCCAATCGAGCTTGGTCTCATGCTCTTGCGGGATAAGAGGGACCGATTGTCGCGATTGAGGACGCTGCGCCCGACTGCATGATATACAGCCGCGCCTCCCTTGGCTCAACATTCGGCCGGTCCCATTCCCACCCATCGACGAAGGGAGGCCCTGTGAGTATGGCTGCTACCGGGTCAAAGGCACCGCCCGATGTGCGTGCGCCGCGCCAATCCTATGGTTTTCCGGCCAGCAGCTTGATGATGGCCGAAAAGTCGCGTCCCGCCTCGCCTCCATTTGCCAGCATCTGATAAAGGCTCTCCGCCTGCGCTCCCATGGGAACGCTCGCATTGACTGACGCCGCGGCGTCCAGCGCCAGCTTCAGGTCTTTCAGCATCAGCGCAACGGCAAACCCGCCCTCATATCCATTGTCGGCCGGTGATTTCGGCCCGACATTGGGGACCGGGCAATAGCTGGTCATCGACCAGCTTTGGCCGGAGGATATGCTGGCAATATCATAGAAGGTTTGCGGATCGAGGCCGATCTTCTCGGCCATCGCGAACGCCTCGCAGGTGGCGACCATGGTCGCGCCGAGCAGCATATTGTTGCAGATTTTGACGGCCTGTCCATTGCCGGCACCGCCAGCATGGATGACCGCCTTGCCCATGGCGGACAGGATGGGTTTGGCCTTTTCGAAGGCCGCGTCGGTCCCGCCCACCATGAAGGTCAGCGTGCCTGCGCTGGCGGCAGCGATCCCGCCGGAAACGGGCGCGTCGACCATATCGAATCCCCTCTCCGTCGCCGCTGCGATCACGCGGCGGGCTGTCGCCAGGTCGATGGTCGAACAATCGAGGAACAGCGCGCCCGGCTCGGCATTGTCGAAAACCTCTTCGCTGTACACCGCTTCGACATGTTTCCCTGCGGGCAGCATCGTGACGACTACATCGGCGCCGGCGACGGCGTCGGCGCTGCTCGCGGCGCGGACCGCGCCTGCGGCTTCCGCGCTGGCGAGAGCCGCTTCCGAAAGGTCGAAAGCGCTGACGGCGAAGCCATTCCTGACCAGGTTGGCGGCCATGCCTCCGCCCATGTTGCCCAAGCCGATAAAGGCAATCCGTCCCACCATATTCTGCTCCTTGGACTCCCGGTCGCGCGGCCGCGGACATTGGCTTCAATGGCGCGCTGGCGGCCGGCTCCCATTATGTAATGTGGCTATTCCCGGCGATCTCTCAACGACCGCGCCAGACGCCGGCCCGCTTTTCAACAAAGGCCGCCATGCCCTCCGCCTTGTCTTCCGTCGCGGTGAGGATCTGGAACATGCGCCGCTCGGTCAGGATGCCCTGCGCCAGACCGGTCTCGAATGCCAGATTGACCATCTCCTTGTTCACCATCGCCGCCATGGGCGGCATCGCGGCGATGGTCGCGGCCGTTTTCAGCGCGTCATCCAGCAACTCGGCAGCCGGCACGATCCGCGCGACCAGGCCGCTACGTTCGGCTTCCTCCGCCCCCATCATCCGCCCGGTCAGGCACATTTCCATGGCCTTGGCCTTCCCCACGGCGCGGGTCAGGCGCTGCGAGCCACCCATGCCCGGCGCGACACCCAGCTTGATTTCCGGCTGACCGAATTTCGCGGTGTCCGCCGCGAGGATGAAGTCCGCCATCATCGCCAGTTCGCACCCGCCCCCCAGGGCAAAGCCGGCCACGGCGGCGATCCAGGGCTTGCGCGTCGCGACCACATTGGCCTGCCAGCCGGAAAAGAAATCCTCCAGGAAGAAATCGGCGGCCGGCTTGTCGGCCATTTCCTTGATATCGGCGCCGGCGGCAAAGGCCTTCTCGCCGCTCCCGGTCAGCACCGCGCAGCGCTGCGAAGGATCGGCGTCATAGGCCCTGAAGGCGGCGCTCAGATCGTGCAACACCTGCGCGTTGAGCGCATTCAGCGCCTGGGGCCGATTGATGGTGAGGAGCGTTACGGCATCACGCTGTTCGACAAGGATAGTTTCATAGGTCATGGCAAAATTCCCTTTTGGGGCAGAGGGGTCCATTCCTTTTCGGGCGGCAAGGGCGCGAAAAGGCTGTCGATAAGGGCGTCGCTCACATCCTCCGGCCTTGCCGGGTTCCACTGCGGCGCATTATCCTTGTCAAAGATGAGGGCGCGCACACCCTCGACGAAATCCGGGCGACGAATGACGTGATAGGCGATGCGATATTCCCTGCGCATATTGTCGGCGAAGTCCGTGCAGACCGCTCCCTCGGCGAGCTGTCGCAAGGCAACCTTGATCGTCTGCGGCGACTTCGACGCCAGCACCGCCAACTGCTTTTGCGCCCAATCGGAGCGGTCGGAGCGCAGGGCGGCCAGAATATCCTCGTAGCGGTCGGACGCGAACAGCCGATCGATATCGCCGCGCTGCGCCATCAGCTTCGAAGGCGGCGCACCCTCGCTCGCCTGATCGAGGATCGTCGCAAGGGCTGCGGGCTGCGCCAGGACATCCGCCTTGACCGCGTCCAGCCTTTCCGAAGCGACATAATGGGTCGCAAGGCCGATGGCGGCGCAATCGGCGCCATCGATCCGCGCGCCGGTCGCGGCGAGCCAGACGCCGATCCGCCCTGGCAGGCGCGGCAGATACCAGCCGCCGCCGACATCGGGGAACAGGCCGATGCCGGTTTCCGGCATGGCAAAGGTCGTGCGCTCGGTCGCGACCCGATAGCGGCAGGGCAGTGAAAGTCCGACGCCTCCGCCCATGACGATGCCGTCCATGAAGGCAATGATGGGCTTGTCGTAAACGAACAGCAGATGATTCATCCGATATTCGAGTTGAAAGAAGCGGTCGGCCTCAAGGCAGTCCGCCTTGGCGCTGTTGGCGATCAGCGCGATATCGCCGCCGGCGCAAAAGCCGCGCCCCTCGGCATGGTCGATCATGATCGCGACGACCGCCGGATCGTCCCGCCACCCCACCAGCGCGGCGTTGATGGCCTCGCACATTTCGGACGTCAGCGCATGGATCGCCTTGGGACGGTTAAGCCGGATGCGGCCGACGCCATTTTCGACGAAGCTGATGAGCTGGTCGGTCATTGCGTCCCCTTCAATCACTGGCGCAGCATGTCGCGGGCGATGATCATGCGCATGACCTGGTTGGTCCCTTCCAGGATGGAATGCACGCGCAGGTCGCGCCAGAAGCGCTCTATGGGATAGTCCATCAGATAACCATAGCCGCCATGCAGCTGAAGCGCGCGATCGACCACCGAAGAGCCGGTATCGGTGGCGAAGCGCTTGGCCATCGCGGCGAAGCGGGTCTTGTCGGGCGCACCTTCCGTCACCTTGACCGCGGCGGCATACAGCAGCGCCCGCGCCGCCTCCAGTTCGGTCTGCATGTCGGCGAGTGTGAACTGCGTGTTCTGGAAATCGGCGATGGACTGGCCGAACTGCTTGCGGTCCTTGCTATAGCGAACCGCCTCGTCGATGCAGCGCTGGGCGCCGCCCAGGGAACAGGCGCCGATATTGAGGCGCCCGCCATCCAGACCCGCCATGGCGATCCGGAAGCCTTCGCCCTCATTGCCAAGGCGGTTTTCGGCCGGCACGCGAACGCCGTCGAAATTGACCTGTGCCGTGGGTTGCGAATGCCAGCCCAGCTTGCGTTCCTTCGGACCGAAGCTGACGCCTTCCATGTCCTTTTCAATGACGAGGCAGCTGATCCCCTTGGGACCGTCCTCGCCCGTCCGGACCATCACGACGTACACGTCATTCTCGCCGCCGCCGGAGATGAACTGCTTGGATCCGGTGACGATATAATGATCGCCCTCCCGGACCGCGCGAGTCTGGAGGCTAGCGGCATCCGAACCGGCCCCGGCCTCGGTCAGGCAATAGCTCACCATGCGCGTCATCGGCAGCAGATCGGGCAGATATTTGGCCTTCACGGCCTGCCCTCCAAAACAATCGATCATCCACGACCCCATATTGTGGATCGATATGAAGGCGCTGGTCGAAGGACAGCCATAGGCCATGGCTTCCATGATGAGCGCGGATTCGAGCCTGCCAAGCCCGATGCCGCCCGACGCTTCGGATACATAGATGCCGCCAAAGCCAAGATCGGCCGCCGCGCGGATCGTCTCGCGCGGGAAGATATACTTCTCGTCCCACTCCGCCGCGTGGGGCGTGATGGCGTCCGCGGTGAAGCGCCGCGCCAGGTCCTGGATTTCGCGCTGATCGTCAGTGAGGTCGAATTGAGTCATGTCGTGATCCTGTGGCGGCGCGCGCATGTCTGTCAAACATGCGCGCGCAAGGCTTGTGCCATAAACCGCCCCGCTCAGCAGCGAAAGCCGCGCGCGGGCATGCCGGCGGTCAGCCCATCGTGGGAATGACGAAGGCGCTGTCCCCGCTCGGCCCGCCGTCGGGCCAGCGCTGCGTCACGGTCTTGACCTTGGTCCAGAATTTGACGCCTTCCATGCCATGCTGGTTGGTGTCGCCAAAGGCCGACCGTTTCCATCCGCCAAAGCTATGATAGGCCACCGGCACCGGGATGGGCACGTTGATCCCCACCATGCCGACATTCACCCGCGCGGCGAACTCGCGCGCGGCATGGCCGTTGCGCGTGAACAGCGCGACGCCGTTGCCATATTGATGCTTGCTGGGAAGCGCCAGCGCCTCTTCAAAGCTGTCAGCGCGGACCATCTGGAGCACGGGCCCGAAGATTTCCTCCTTATAGGCCTGCATTTCGGGCGTCACATGATCGAACAGCGTCGGCCCGACGAAGAAGCCCTGCTCATGCCCCTGCAAGCTGAAGCCGCGGCCATCGATGACCAGCTCCGCGCCCTCGTCCACGCCGGTCTGGATCCAGTTTTCTATCTTCTGCTTGTGCGCGGCCGTGACCACCGGGCCATAATGCGCCTCCGCATCTGTCGACACGCCCACGCGCAGCCCCTCGATGGCGGGGATCAGCTTTTCGCGCAGGGCGACGGCGGTCTTTTCGCCTACAGGCACCACGACCGGCAACGCCATGCACCGTTCACCCGCCGATCCGAAGGCAGCGCCCGCCAGATCGCCGACCACCTGATCGAGATCGGCATCGGGCATGACGATGCCATGATTCTTGGCCCCGCCCATCGCCTGCACGCGCTTGCCGGCCGCAACCCCGCGATGATAGACATAATGGGCGATATCGGACGATCCGACGAAGCTCACGCCGGCGATATCGGGATGATCGAGGATGGCGTCGACCATTTCCTTGTCGCCCTGCACGACCTGGAGAATCCCTTCCGGAAGACCCGCTTCCATAAACAGCTCGGCCAGCCGCACCGGCACGGACGGGTCGCGTTCGGAGGGCTTGAGGATGAAGGCGTTGCCGGTTGCGATCGCCACGCCCGACATCCACAGCGGAATCATCGCCGGGAAGTTGAACGGGGTGATGCCCGCGCCGATGCCGATCGGCTGGCGCATCGAATAGACATCGATGCCAGGGCCGGCGCCGTACGTATATTCGCCCTTCATCACATGGGGTATGCCGCAGCAGAACTCGATCACCTCCAGCCCGCGCTGGATATCGCCCTTGGCATCGGCGATCACCTTGCCATGTTCGGACGAAAGCATATGCGCCAGCTCGTCCATATGCTGCTCGACCAGAGCCTTGAAGTTGAACATGACTCGCGCCCGCCGCTGCGGATTTACCGCAGCCCACGCCGGCTGGGCAGCCAGCGCCGCTTGCACCGCTCTGTCCAGCAGCGCCTTGTCGCCAAGCGCCACGCGCGCCTGGACATTGCCGTTGTTGGGATCGAACACATCGCTATAGCGTCCCGCCTTGCCATCAAAGGCAAAAGCCAGCTTATGGGTAATGTCGCGCATGGCACCTCTCGGCTAGAAACATTTTGCGCTATGATGTCGAACTGCATTGCTGCATTCAATTCCTCTTTTCTGCATAATGAAACTGCAATAACGCAGGACAACCGCCGATGGACTGGGACGATCTTCGCGTCTTTCTCGCTGTGGCGCGCATGAAGCGCATGGCGCCTGCCGCCAGGGCGTTGGGCATCGATGCCACCACCATCGCACGACGACTGGCCAGGCTTGCACGCGCGCTTGACGCGCCGCTTTTCGAACAGGCCGGGGCCGAGCGCGTGCTTACCGAGACAGGATCGGCCCTCCTTCGACATGCCGAAAGCGTGGAGGCGGCAACCATGTCGGCGGTCAGCGAGATCAAGGGAGAACGGCACAGCCTGAGCGGCCAGGTCCGGCTGTCCGTCGCAGAGGGCTTTGGCACATATATACTGGCCCCTGCCCTCCCCGCCTTCCACGCCCGGCATCCGGGTATCCGCCTCGACGTCGTCACCGCGTCCGGCTTCCTGAACCCCTCGAAACGCGAGGCGGACATGGCAGTCCTGCTTGCGCGGCCGCAGCACCGCCAACTGGCGGTCGAAAGGCTCTCGGACTACCGGCTGCATCTCTATGCGTCACCGCACTATCTCAAGCGCCTTGGACGTCCGCGATCCGCTGCTGATCTCCGCAGTCATGCGTTGATCGGATATGTGCCGGATTTTCTGTTTTCACCGGAACTTGATTATCTCGATGAAGTGCAGCCCGGCCTGGAAGCGACCCTCCGCTCGAGCAGCATCGGCATCCAGCGACGCCTTGTGCTGGAAGGGGCGGGCATCGGCGTTCTCCCCGATTTCATGGCGGCGCAGGACGCCGGGCTCACCCGGATCCTCGCTGACGAAGTGGAAATTACGCGCAGCTTCTGGCTTGTCGTTCATGGGGATATGGCGAAACTCGCCCGGATTGCCGCGGTCGCCGACATGATAAAGGCTCGCCTGACGGCCCTGCCAGCGACAGGCTGACCGGTATGGGGGCGTGACACGCTTCGCCCGCCGGCGCACCGGCGCGGCGCATATCGAAGCCGCTTCGATCCGCTATCGGCCCCGGGCGGTCACCAGCGGGGTTGCGCGAAGGCCATCGCCTGGGCCAAAGGATCAGCGTGACCGCCAGCATCAGCATAGGAACCGACGGCAACGGCAACCCCGTTCTCGTCGATGTCGAGGAACTGCTCGCCACCCGCCTGCTCGTGCAGGGCAATTCGGGGTCGGGCAAATCGCACCTGCTGCGCCGCCTGCTGGAAGAAAGCGCCGCGCTGGTCCAGCAGGTCGTCATCGATCCCGAAGGCGACTTCGTCACCCTCGCCGATCGCTATGGCCATGTCGTGATCGACGCAGGCGACTATAATGAGCGGGAAATCGCCAGGATGGCGACGCGCATCCGCGAACATCGCGCCTCGGTGGTGCTGAGCCTCGAAAGCCTGGAGCTGGAGGCGCAGATGAAATGCGCCGCGACCTTCCTTTCCACCCTGTTCGACGCGCCGCGCGACCATTGGTATCCCGCGCTCGTCGTCGTGGATGAGGCGCAGATGTTCGCCCCCGTGGCCGCCGGCGACGTGTCGGACGAGGCCCGGCGGCTCAGCCTCGCGGCGATGACCAACCTCATGTGCCGGGGGCGCAAGCGCGGCCTCGCCGGCGTCATCGCGACGCAGCGGCTGGCGAAGCTGGCGAAGAATGTCGCCGCCGAAGCATCCAATTTCCTGATGGGCCGGACCTTCCTTGACATCGACATGGCCCGCGCCGCCGACCTCCTGGGTATGGAGCGGCGCCAGGCGGAACAGATCCGCGACCTTGAACGCGGCCGCTTCCTGGCGCTTGGCCCCGCCATCTGCCGGCGGCCGGTGGCCGTCCGGATCGGCGCGGTTGAAACCAGCGTGAGGGGCGGTTCGCACAAGCTGACGCCGCCGCCCGTCGCCCCGGCCGAAAATATGCAGGAACTGCTGTTCGCCGGCGCCGGAGATGACGACGCGCTGCCCCCTCCCCCGCCCCGCGCGGAACCGCCGCCGCTGCCCGCCGAGGAACTGATGCGCGCGCTCGCCGCCGCGCCGTCGGCCAAGCCCGTCGCGCCCGAACTGGACTTCGGCCAGAATGAGCCGGCGATTATCGCGGTGCTGCAGGAAATCGTCGCCGACCTGGGCGAAGCGCAGCCCGGCGTGTCGACGCTCTATCAGGATTTCGGCGTGCGGTGCCGGATGAAGGGCCTGCGGACCCCGCCGCTCGACCTGCCCGCCTTCCGCAAGCGCTTCGCCATGGCGCAGGCGGGGATGTTCGATGCCAGCGACCCGCGCTGGGCCGACGCCATGAAGGCGGCGGAGCCGGTGCCGGAGGATATGCTGGCCCCCTTCCTGCTGATCGCGCGCGCGGCGATGGAGGGGCTTCCTTGCCCGGGCGATGCCGCGCTCGCGCGCGCCTATGGCACCAGTTCGCCCGGCCGCGTCCGGCGGCTGATCGACTATATGGCAAAGCTCGGCGTCATCGTCGCGCGCACCGACTTCGGCGGGCGACGGTCGATCGGTGTGCCGCAGCTGGGCGTCAGCACGGCGGCGGCCGAAGGATGAGGGTGTCCTGTCTCTTCGTCTGCCTTGGCAATATCTGCCGCTCACCGCTCGCCGAGGCAGCCCTGCGCCACGAAGCGGCGGGCAGCGGCCTTGATGTCCATGCGGACTCGGCCGGCACCGGCGACTGGCATGTCGGATCGCCGCCCGACAGGCGCGCGCAGGCGGTGGCGCTGCGCCACGGGATCGACATTTCCACCTATCGCGCGCGGCAGGTGATTGAGGCGGATTTCCTGCGGTTCGACCATATCTTCGCGCTGGATGCCGACAATCTCAGGCATCTCAAGGCGTTGCGGCCGTCGCACGGGACGGCCGAACTGCGCCTGCTGATGGATCTGGTGCCGGGCCGCGAGGGCAGCGGCGTCGCCGATCCCTATTTCGGCGACGATGCCGGCTTCGACATCACCTGGGACGATGTCACCCGCGCCGCCCGCGCGATCGTGAAACGGCTGCTCTGATGCCCCCGCCGCTCCCGCCAGACCGGGAGCGGCAGCCGGCCCGATCTCACCCCTCCTGTTTCAGCCGCGCGCGGAACTTGTGCAGCAGCGGTTCGGTATAGCCGCTGGGCTGGCTCACCCCTTCGAACACCAGCGCGCGGGCCGCCTGATAGGCCAGGCTCGTCTCCTCATGGCCGCTCATCGGCCGGTACATCGGATCGCCCGCATTCTGCGCGTCGACCTTGGCCGCCATGCGCTTGAGCGCCGCGTCGACCTGATCGGCGGAACAGACGCCATGCAGCATCCAGTTCGCCATATGCTGCGAGGAAATGCGCAGCGTCGCGCGGTCCTCCATCAGGCCGATGTCGTGGATGTCGGGCACCTTCGAACAGCCGACGCCCTGGTCGACCCAGCGGACGACATAGCCCAATATGCCCTGGGCGTTATTGTCCAGCTCCTCGGCAATCTCCTGTTCCGACCAGTTGCGCCCGGTCGCGAGCGGAATGCTCAAAAGCCGCTCGAGGCCAGCCACCGGCTCGGCCCGCCGCTCCTGCTGCCGCGCAAAGACGTCGACGGTGTGATAATGGGTCGCGTGCAGCGTCGCGGCGGTGGGCGAAGGCACCCAGGCCGTGTTGGCGCCGGTCTGCGGATGACCGATCTTCTGGTCCAGCATGTCGGCCATGCGGTCGGGCGCGGCCCACATGCCCTTGCCGATCTGCGCCTTGCCGGACAGCCCGCAGGCAAGGCCGATCTGGACGTTGCGATCCTCATAGGCCTTGATCCAGTCGGATGTCTTCATCTCGCCCTTGCGGATCATCGGCCCGGCGCGCATCGACGTGTGGATTTCGTCGCCGGTGCGATCAAGGAAGCCGGTGTTGATGAAGACGATGCGGTCGCGCACCGCATGGATGCAGGCGGCCAGATTGGCCGACGTGCGCCGCTCCTCGTCCATGACGCCGACCTTCAGCACATGGCGGTCAACGCCCAGCAGATCCTCGATCGCGTCGAACAGGTCGTTGGTGAAGGCGACCTCTTCGGGGCCATGCATCTTGGGCTTGACGATATAGATGCTGCCCGCGCGGCTGTTGACGACCTTGCCGTTGCGCTTGATGTCATGCAGCGCGATCAGGCTGGTGACGATGCCATCCAATATGCCCTCGGGCGCCTCGGCGCCGCTGCCCAGGCGAACGGCGGGCGTCGTCATCAGATGGCCGACATTGCGGACGAACAACAGCGAACGGCCCGGCAGCGTGAAGCGGCTGCCATCCGGCGCGGTGTAGCTGCGGTCGCCGTTCAGGCGACGGGTCATCGTCGCGCCATTCTTTTCGAACGTGTCCTCCAGGTCGCCCTTCATCAGGCCCAGCCAGTTGGCATAGGCGGCAACCTTGTCGGCGGCGTCGACCGCCGCGACCGAATCTTCCAGGTCGCAGATGGTCGACAGCGCCGATTCCAGGACGATGTCGGCCAGATGCGCCGGATCGTCGCGGCCGATCGGGTGGGCGGCGTCGATGACCAGTTCGATATGCAGCCCGTTATGGCGCAGCAGGATGGTGTCGCCCGCATGGCCGACCAGCTGCGACGGGTCCTTGAGCTTGGGCGCACTACCCCGCCAGTCGGCCCAGCTGCCGTCCGCCATCGGCACCGCGCGGTCCAGGAACGCCCGGCCCCAGGCGATGACCTGCGCGCCGCGCGCGGCGTCATAGCCCTTGCCGGCGGGCGCGCCCGGAATGGCGTCGGTCCCGTACAGCGCGTCATACAGGCTGCCCCAGCGCGCATTGGCGGCGTTCAGCAGGAAGCGGGCGTTGAGGATCGGCACCACCAGCTGCGGCCCGGCCAGCGTCGCCAGTTCGTCGTCGACCTTCGTCGATCCGATCGCGAAGGGCGCAGGCTCGGGCACCAGATAGCCGATGTCGGTCAGGAAGGCGCGATAGGCCGGCGCATCGACCGGCTTCCCCGCGCGCTCGCCATGCCAGGCGTCGATGCGCGCCTGCAATGCGTCCCGCTTTGCGAGCAATTCGGCGTTGCGCGGCGCGAAGCGGTCGAAGATCGCCGCGACGCCGGTCCAGAAAGCGCCTGCCTCGATGCCGGTGCCGGGCAAGGCCTTGTCCTCGATGAACCGCACCAGTTCGCTGGCGATCCGCAGGCCGCCCTTGTCGATCATGTCGCCCATCCGTGAACTCCTTCGATAATCCCGGCAATAATCCCGGCCGGCCTATAGACCCGCCGCCATCCTCGCACTAGGCAAGAAAGGGTAGAAAGATATTTTCCCATGAGGAAAAGATCATGATGGATCCCGACTATGTTCTCTTCGCCCGCGCCGTCGAAGCGGGCAGCTTGTCGGCGGCCGGGCGGGTGCTGATGATCTCGCCGGCCATGATGTCCAAGCGCATCGCCCGGCTGGAGGCGCGGCTGGGCGTGCGGCTCATCCACCGCACGACGCGCAGGCTCGCGCTGACGGAGGAAGGCGCCAGCCTTCACCGCGACATCCTCGCCATCCTCGACGCGATCCGCGAGGCGGAGGACAGGGTGACCAACCGCCATCGCGCCATATCCGGGCCGTTGCGGGTATCGGCGCCGACCTCCTTCGGCCGCCTGCACGTCGCCCCCCATGTCGACCGCTTCCTCAAGGCCCATCCCAGGGTCGAGCTGGAACTGAACCTGTCGGACGCCTATGTCGACCTGATGGGCGACCGGGTGGATGTCGCCATCCGGATCACCAGCGCCGTGCCGCCCAGCCTGGAAGCGCATCCCCTCGCCGCCAATCGCCGCATCCTGTGCGCCGGCCCCGCCTATCTCGCCGAACATGGCATGCCCGAACGCTTGGCGGACCTCGCCAGCCATCGCCTGCTCGCGGCGGATGGCCAGTTGCCCTGGCGGCTCATCAGCGGCCGGGCGCGCCGCCAGGTCGATGGTCGCAGCCACGTCCGCACCAACAGCAGCGAGATCGTCCGCGAACTGGCGCTGGGCGGTGTCGGCATCGCGCTGCGGTCGCTCTGGGACGTGGGCGAACTGGTCGCGCAGGGCCGGCTGGTGCGCGTGCTGGACAGCTGGGAAGGTCCGCACGACCTCGCCGTCCATGCGGTGCATCCCCGCGCCGCCGGCCGCCCCGCGGCGGTCGACGCCTTCATCGCCTTCCTGCGCGAAACATTCCGCGACGCGCCCTGGAACGGGCCCGCCGCCTGACGCCGCCGCGGGCTAAAAAGAGAATGACGCCCTTATAATCTTGATTATAGCGCCTCCTCCCGCTGTCGATATATAGGCGGGAAAAGACAATGAATGAGAGAGGATATCGGGCCATGAGCCCCAATAAGGACGCATCCCATTTTTCCGCCTGCGCCGCCCAGGAAGCGCGGCGCGCCCGTGAGGCCCGGCTGAGCGGCGCTGATCGGCTGACCATCGCCCATCACAACGAACGCGCCGTCCGTTTCCAGGCCATGGCCCTGCGGCTGCTGAGAAGCGCGAAGCAACGACAGGCCGTCTGACGCCGCTGTCGGGCGAAGCGCCGATCAGGCAGGTTCCAGCCGCTTGTGCAGGATGGTGCTGGCGAGCTTGGAATTGACCTCCGCAAAATGGTCGAAGCGCGCCTCGAACTGCGCCATCCCCTGGCTTAGCGAGCGCAGTTCCGCTTCCAGCCCCTGCAACTCCGCACCGGGCAGCAGCATCTCGATCATGTCCCATCGCGACCAGCCTTCGCGCGGAGTGATGCCCAGCAACTGCCCCCGCCGGCTCGCCAGCGCGGAAGTGACGCGCGACGTGGCGCTGCCCGGCGCGGCGATCTCCACATGGACGAAAGGCTCAAGCAGATAGGGCGACGCCGCCGCCAGCGCGTCCGCCATCGCCAGCCGCCCGGCCAGCCGGAAAGCCAGTTCCGAACTGTCCACGCTGTGGAACGACCCATCGACCAGCGTCACCGCGACATCGACCACCGGAAAGCCCAGCGGACCGCTCGCCATGGCGTCGCGCACCCCCAGTTCCACCGCTGGAATCCACTGTTTGGGCACTGCCCCGCCAGAAATGCGATCGTCGAACCGGAACCCCTCGTCCCGCTGCAACGGCCGGACCTCCAGCACGACATCGCCAAACTGCCCGTGCCCGCCCGACTGCTTCTTGTGCCGGCCGCGCTGCGTCACCGCCTTGCGGATCGTTTCCCTGTAGGCGACGGACGGCGGCCCGGATTGCAGGCTGACGCCGTAGCGCCGCTTGAGCCGGTCGAGCGCGACCGCCAGATGCTCCTCCGTGACGCCGCGGATCAGCATCTGCTGGCTCATCTGGTCGACCGACCATTCCAACCCCGCATCCTCTTCCACCAGCTTGGCGATCGCCGTGGACAGCAGCACCTCGTCCTTATGATCCTTGACCGCCACGGTCAGCGCGCAATTGGCGCCCGGCTTCTCGCGCGGCGGCGCGGCCTGCGGCCTCTGCCCCGCCAGGCCCAGCCGATCGCCCGCCCGCACGCCGTCCAGCTTGGGTATGCCGACCACATCGCCCGGATCGCTGCCGGCGCGCAGCTTGGTCGACGCAGCGCCCTGCAAGCCGAACAGCGCCCCCGCGCGCACGATCCGGCCGTCGCTGTCGACCCACTCGGCGCCTTCCTGCACCGGCCCGCCAAACAGCCGCGCCAGCGCCAGCCGGCCCACCGAACTGCCGTTCATGATCTTGAAGATCTGCGCCCCGTCCGCGCCGATGCCCAGCCGCGCGGCGCATTGGTCCATGGGCGGGGTATCGTGCCGCAACATCTTCAGCAGCCGGCGCACGCCAAAGCCGTTCAGCGCCGACCCGAACAGGACCGGCACCGCCTGCCCCTCCGCCAGTTCGCGATGCAGGTCGCCGAATATCACATCCAGCGGCGGCACCTGATCGCTCAGCAATTGTTCCAGCAGCACATCGTCATGATCGGCCAGCTGCTCCAGCATGTGGAATCGCGCGGTGGCCTCGGCCGCCTTGAGGTCGGCAGGGATCGGGATCGGCTCGGACGGCCCGCCGGGCCGGTAATGATAGGCCCGCTCCAGCGCCAGGTCGACAAAGCCGTCGACCTGTTCACCCGTCCGGATCGGGATCTGCCGCGCGACGAAGGGCGCCTGTCCCAGCGGCTGCAACGCCTCCAGCAGATGCTGGATGCTGCCCCGCGCCTGATCGATCTTGTTGACGAATATGGCGCGCGGCATGTCCAGCTTTTCCAGCCGGCGCAGCATCGGTTCGGCCTGCGGCGCGCGCTCCGGGTCGGGATCGATCACCACCAGCGCGAGATCGGCAACGCCCGGCGCCAGATCGCCGTCGGCGGCGAAGCCTGGTGATCCCGGCACGTCCAGCAGGACATAAGGTTCGTCCATCCAGCTGAACCGCATGACGTTGAGTTCGGTCGACGCCCCGCGCGATCGCGCCTCCGGGCTGGCGTCGCCCACGCTGTTCCCCTGTTTGACGGCGCCCAGGCGCGGGATCGCGCCTGCGGCAAAGAGCATCGCTTCGGCCAGGCTTGTCTTGCCCGCGCCCGCGGGTCCAACCAGCGCGATGACTTTAGAGGCACGATCGACTGCCTTCATGGTCTTCTCCTTGCCTTCGCGTCCCTCGTTGCGGGATCTCTTGCATCGGAGTCGCGAGGATCAACCCAAGGCGGCGGTAAAGCAAGGGCCAGAAGGATCAGAACCGCCGCCGGCGCGGCGAATGGCGGGATCGGCGCGCCTTGCCGACAAGCCCGCATCCACGATCCGCCCCCGGTCGCGAAAAGCGCGCAAGATCAGCCTTTTGTCTCACAGGCCCGTGCCGTCTCGGGCCAATGGCCGCTCCCGCCGCGTCGCTCCTTGCGCCAATGGCGGGGCGTAAAATTACCTGTTTACATGCTGGACCTTGCATGACTCGTTACGATGCGACACTATTTCGATACGTCGGGGGATATTCCGCACGGATTGTTCCGGTGCCAGCTTGGCACTGTGCTGAATCAAGGCCGCGATTGCAGTCTCCTCAGAGGGTGCAACTCGCCAAGAAACATCAGGGTCGCTCCATGTCATTCCCGCCCTTCGCGCGGGACAAGGAGGCCATATGCGCAAAGCGAATGAAGGTGACTTTCTGCTCACACGCCGGGAAATCCAGATCCTGGAGCTGGTGGCGCAGGGGTTGTCCGCCAAGGAGGTGGCGCAGTCCATCGCCATCGCTCCGCGAACCGTCGAAGGCCATATCGACACGATCCGACTGAAGCTGCACGCGCGCAATCGGCCCCATATGGTGACGAAGGCGATCGCGGCGCGGCTGCTGACCGTGGATAGTCCGGCGGTGGCCTCCAGCCCGACCATGGATGTGCCCGAACCGCTGCTGAAGCTGGTGAGCCCCATCCGTCCTTCTGAACTCGGCAATATCGGCTGCGCCTGATCCGGCCGCGCGCATAGGCTCGCCGGTGGACGGGGCGGTCCGCGCCGCGCCCCCGGTCAAGCCACCACTCGCCCGCCGGGCAGCGCATGAATGCATCCGTCCCGCCGTCCCCTCCTGACCCTGCTCCCCATCCCGCCAATCACAAGCCGCCTCCGCGCACGACTGGCGCGCGGCCCAAGGCCGGGTTATCAGCCGATCATGAGCGACGAGATCCGCGCCATTCTCGACCGCCTGCGGGCGCCCGCCGACAATGTCGTCGCCCGCGCGCGGCGCATGGTGGAAGCCCATGTGCCAGAGGAACGGCGCGGCCCCGGCTGGGACCGCCACTGGCGCGAACTGGAAGCTTATATGGAATTGCCCGGCCGCTGGCTCGGCGCGGAAAAGGGCGAGGAATGACGGCCGACAAGATCATGGACCTGCTCGTCGCGCGACTGGTGCGCGATCATGGCCGCAGCAAACATCACTGGCGCAAGGTGATCGGCGCGGTGCGGCTCTATGCGCGCGAAACCCACCCACATTGCAACTGGGCCATCACGCCCACCGGCTCGCATCAGGAAATAGCGGCGGTCGAAACGCTGCTCGACGATTTGAGGATGCGCTATCCGATGATGAAGGCCTAGGTTTTTCGCCCCGGCACCTGATGGCGCGGAAAGAGTGTGAAGCGGATCAATTCATCGCCAGGATCAGCGCGGTCTGCCTGGCCAGAGGCGATCGCTTCTCGGACTGATTTATGCAACGATGGCCAATCGCTCATGGGAGATTTTATGCATAAAGGTAGTTGTCTCTGCGACACAGTGAAATACGAGGTTCGTGGCGACCTTGGTCCGGCGATCTATTGCCACTGTTCGCGTTGTCGCAAGGCGACCGCCACCGCATTCGCGACCAATGCCGGCGTCCCGGCTGATGATTTCGTCATCATTGAGGGCGAGCAGGCGCTTAAAGCGTTCGAATCTTCTCCCGGCGTTCATCGCTTCTTTTGTTCCAATTGCGGTTCGCCGATCTTCAGTCGCCGCGATACGATGCCGGATGTCGTGCGCTTGCGCCTGGGGACACTCGATACGCCGCTGACGGCGCCGCCTGTAGCGCACTATTTCGTCGGCTCGAAGGCCAACTGGTACGAGATTCGCGACGACTTGCCACAACACGCGTAAAAATGTGCTTGCGAAAGGCAGCGACCGCTTCCTCCAGGCCCGGTTCCAGGATCCAGCGGCGGCGCGATCCGCCTGCGACGCGAAAGCCATCGGGGGCCGACTCAAATCGGACTGTCGCGAAAGGCGGGGACTTCGGCCCATCCCCGGCGCCCGCCGGTTATCGCCTCGCTCAGCCGTGAACCTTTAGCCTGCGCGAACCGTTAGGACGGCTCTCAGCACAGGAGCCAAGCCATGAACACAGACAGCAGCATCTCGCTCTTGAACAGCCTCACCAAGACCACGCTCGACAGCATGAAGGGCTTCAAGGACGCGGCGGACGACGCGGAGAGCACCCGCTATTCGTCGATGTTCGCCGATTTCGCACGCGAACGGAGCGCGGTCGCGACGGCCCTTCAGGCCGAAGTCCGTCGCCTTGGCGGCCAACCGGAGGATGACAGCAGCTTCCTGGCCGCCGCGCATCGCACTTTCATGGACCTCAAGCAGGCGTTCACCGGCAAGGACGACAAGGCGATCATCGAGGAAGTCGAACGTGGCGAGGATTATATCAAGGGCAAGTTCGAAGAGGCGTTGCGCGACACCGACCTTGACCCCGCTTCCCGCGCGGTGGTCGAGCGCGCCTACCAGTCGGTCAAGGCCGGCCACGACCGCGCGAGCCAGCTGAAGCACAGCGTCGCCTGACAGCCGCCGGGCCGGCAGCCCCGGTCCCTGCCCCTTTCATGCCACGGACGAGCGACCCCGCCTTCCCCTGGGCGGGGTCCTTTTCATTCCCGCCTGCCTGACTTTCCGTTCATGAAACGAACCTGCCGCTGGACCGTTGGCTACTGATATTACAGGCAAAAACGAGGGCAAGCCTATGCGAATGCAGGCAGGGGAAAGGGCCGTTGAGCGGTTCCCGATCGCGCGCCACTATATCCCGCTCTATCGCGATGATGAGCCCAATCACTGCCCCGGTTGCGGCAGGCAGCATTGGATCGTCGGGCGCATGACCGCCGAATGCGGATTTTGCGGCTCGGCGATTCTGCTGGAAAGGTTCAGCACCTGGAGCGCGTCGCCCCGCATCGAATGCCGGGGGCGCCAACCCGACGAATTGCCCGACTATCTGCGCGCCATATGCTGATATCGCCGGCAGGTCGGCATCGTGCCCGGATGGATGGCTGAACAGCTCACAACCGTCGCCGCTCCGCCGTCACGCCCCCGGCACCCCCAGCAGCCTTGCCTCATCCCTGATCCGCCCCGCCTGCCCCGGATTGGCCTTGCGCGCGGCGTCGAACGCCGCCTGCGCCCTGGCCGTTTCGCCCAGCGTCATGCGGCTGCGCATCAGCATGATCCATCCGTCGACATTGCCCGGATTGGCCTTCAGCTTCGCCTCCAGCCCGGACACCATGCCCTCGATCATCGCGTCCTGCTGGCCCTTGGGAAGCTGCGAGGCCGCCTGCATCTGCTCCCGGCTCGGCCCCGGGATCGCCGCCGCCGCGACCGATCCGCCCACGGCCGGACCCATGGCGGGATGCGGCCCCGCCTGCCTGACCGCCGCCAGCCGCCTGGCCACTTCGATGCCGTTGATCTTGCCCACCTGCTCGATCGTCCGCCGCAGGTCCGCCTCCCACGGCGCGCCCGGCGGCGTGTCGGCCAGCAGCGCCAGCCAGTCGCGGATCGCGCCTTCATGATCCTTCGCCAGGTCCCTGCGAACCGCCAGGAAATAGCGCGCCCGCGGTTCCTTCGGATCAAGCCGGACCGCCTTGTCGAAAGCCTCCGCCGCCTCCTTGGGCATCGGGTCATGCGCGCTCGCCATCACCACCGCTTCGCCGAGCGAGGACCAGAAGGTCGCATTGCCCGGCGCCAGCTTCACCGCCCGCCGATAGGCCCGCGCCGCATCGGCATGGCGCCCGCTCTCGAAATAGGTCCAGCCCAGCATCTGCCAGCCCTCGGCATCGTTGGGATTGGCCCCCACCCGGTCCTGCAACCCGCGAATGACCGCTTCGGGATCGCTGGCCTGAGCCATCGGCGCAGCGGGGGCGGCGGGCGCCTGCTTCCTGCCCTCGTCCCGATCGCGCGCGACATTGTAGCCCACCGACACCAGCGCCAGCGCCGCCGCTCCCATCAGCAAGGTTCGCCCCAGATTCACCGCCATCAATCCCCCAGGCGCGCCCTTCCCCCCTGGCGGGAAAGGCGACTCTCGTCACGCCCGCCTGCTCTAGCGTAAGAGTAACGAAATGATAGAGTGGTCAGAGGCTTGATCCCGGCGCGATATGGCGGCAGGAGCATGTTTCAAGGGGATTTGGGGGGAAACAGGTGACGGACCGCGTGCGCATCGCGATCGTCGGGTCGGGACCGGCGGGCATGAGCGCGGCCGCGCGCGCGGCGCAGCTCGGCCTGTCGCACCTGCTGCTCGAAAAGACGGATCACCTTTCCGACACGATCTACAAATATCAGAAGGGCAAGCATGTGATGGCGACGCCCAGCCAGCTCGTGCTTCGCTCCGACTGCGACTTCGATGCCGGCAAGCGGGAAGCGATCCTCGGCCGCTGGAACGAACAGGCCGCCGCGCTGGGCCTCAACGTCGCCTATAATGCCGAAGTGAAGGCGATCACCGGCACCGGCGATCCCATCCCCGGCAGCATCCACCGCATCACCGAACGCAAGCGCGACGGCACCAGCGAAACGCGCGAAATCCAGCGCCTCGCCCCGCCCTACCGCCTGGCGCTGACCGACGGGCGGGACATCATCGCCGACGCCGTCATTCTGGCGATCGGCACGCAGGGCAATCCCAACCTGATGCGCGTGCCCGGCGCCGACCTGCCCCATGTCCAATATCAGCTCGACGATCCTGCCGCCTATAATGACGAACATATCTTCGTCGTCGGCACCGGCGACGCGGGCATCGAAAACGCCATGGGCCTTGCCGCCGACGAAGCGCAGGGCAACAGCGTCACCATCCTCAACCGGGGGACCGAATTCGCCAGCGCCAAGCCCGCCAACGTCAAGGGGCTGATGGCCGCCGCCGAAGCCGGCCGCCTCACCATCATGACCGAAAGCACGACGGCGAAGATCGAACCGGGCTTCATCACCGTCGACGGCCGCGATGGCGAGGTGAAGCTGCGCTGCGACCGCATCATCGCCCGCATGGGCTCTGCCCCGCCGCGTGGCTTCGTCGAAAGCTGCGGCATCGAATTCGCCAGCAGCGATCGCCTCGCCTTCCCGAAGCTGTCGCCGGTGTTCGAAAGCACCGCGCCCGGCATCTTCGTCATCGGCGCGCTCGCCGGCTACCCCCTCATCAAGCACTGCATGAACCAGGGCTATGATGTCGTTGAATATATCAACGGCAACCGGGACCTGAAGCCCGCCGACGAACCCATTCTCGCCGCCAGGTTCGCCGCCCTGCGGGAAAAGCGCGATGTTGCCCAATGGCTGGAATTCCTGCGCACCAATGTCTCCATCCTCGAAGGGCTGACCCCGCTGCAGATGCGCGAGTTCATGCTTGACAGCGAAGTCCGCGCCTATCGCGCTGGAGAGGTGATCTTCGAAAAGCATGACCCCGGCTCCTCCCTGTTTGGCATCGCGCAGGGGCAGGCACTGGTGGAGGTCGCCCCCGGCGCCGACGTGCCGATCGAGGCCGGCTCGATCTTCGGCGAGGTCGGCCTCATCTCCGGCCGCCGCCGCGGCTCGACCGTGCGCGCGGGCACGGATTCGATCATGGTCGAAGTATCGCGCACCGCGGCCTTGAAGCTCATGTCGTCGAACCCGCCGGCCAGGCGCGCGATCACCCGCATCTCGACCGAGCGGCAGCTGCTCCAGATGTTCGGCGCCGGCCTCACCCCGGCCGACCTTGCCGAAGTGCTCGACAGCGCCGAAATCAGGACTGTCAAAGCCGGCGAGGCGATCCTCACCGAAGGCGATCTTGGCACCGACATCTATGTCATCCGCGTCGGATCGATGATCGTGGAAAAGAAGATCGGCGGCAGGAACGTCTTTCTCTCCTACCTCCCCGCCGGCAGCTATGTCGGCGAAATGGCGCTGATTTCGGGCGGCCCGCGCACCGCCACGGTCAAGGCGACCGTCAAGTCCGAAGTCATCAAGCTGAACGGCGACGCCTTCGCCCGCCTCATGGCCGCCAAGCCCGCCCTCCTGGAGCGCGCCCGCCGCGACATGGCCGCCCGGCAGGACGTCAACGCCTTTATCGAAAGCCGCAAGGACAGCTTCTCGACCGTCGTCGACATGTATTCGGAGACGGCGAAATTCCTGGTCGACAACGGTATCGGCGAAGCCACCGACGTGCTCCTTATCGACGAACATTTGTGCGTGGGCTGCGACAATTGCGAAAAGGCGTGCGCCGACAGTCATGAAGGGCTCTCCCGCCTCGATCGCGAAGCAGGGCGCACCTACGCCCATCTCCACGTGCCCACCAGCTGCCGCCATTGCGAACATCCGCACTGCATGGCCGACTGCCCGCCCAACGCCATCCATCGCGGCCCGGACGGCGAAGTGTTCATCGACGACACATGCATCGGCTGCGGCAATTGCCAGCGCAACTGCCCCTATGGCGTCATCCGCATGGACAGCGTGCCGCCCAAGAAGCCGGGCCTGCTCAGCTGGATGCTCTTCGGGCAAGGCCCCGGCCCCGGCGAACCGTCGAAAAAATGGCGCTACAAGAACGCCGAACCCGGCGTCGAAAAGCCGAAAAAGGCGATCAAGTGCGACATGTGCTCGGGCATTGACGGCGGCCCCGCCTGCGTGCGCGCCTGCCCGACCGGCGCCGCGATCCGCGTCTCGCCAGAGGATTTCCTGACCGTCGCCCGTCTTGATCGGGAGGCCAATTGATGGCCACCCGCGCTTCCGGCCGCGCCCCGTCCCAGGCCCGCCGCGCCAAGGGCGAGGTGCTGCACGACGGCTTCCTGCGCCACGCCAATTTCCGCTGGCTCAAGATCGCGACGATCCTCTGCCTGCTGGTCATCGCCAGCTACATGATGATCGACATCACGCCGCACCATAATGGCGGCAGCTGGTATGGCTATACGCTGGGCACGATCGGCGTGGCGCTGATCCTCTGGCTCACCCTGCTGGGGCTGCGGAAACGGGCGATGACGCGCGGCCGCTGGTCGCTGAAAGCCTGGACCAGCGCCCATGTCTATCTGGGCCTCAGCCTCATCGTCATCGGCACGCTGCACACCGGCTTCCAGCTCGGCTGGAACGTCCACACGCTTGCCTATGTGCTGATGATGCTGGTTATCCTTTCGGGCCTGTTCGGCATCACCGTCTATGCGGTGCTGCCGACCGCGCTCAGCAACAACCGCGCTGAAATGACGCAGGTGCAGATGCTCGAAGCGATCCGCGCCATCGACCGCCAGCTGCACGACGCCGCCCAGCCGCTCCCCCAGACACAGGCCGCGCTTGTCCGCCAGTCGCTGGAGCAGGACCCCTTCGGCGGCGGCCTCATCGCCCGCCTTTCCGGCCGCTATCCCCGCTGTGCCACCGCCCGCGCCCAGGCGTCCCTGCGCCACTGGACCGCCGACCAGCCCGACACCGGCAACGTCCCTGTGGAAAAGGTTGACGCGCTGCTGGAACGCAAGCAGGCCATGCTCGCCCGCCTGCGCCGGCATCTGAAATACAAGGCGCTGCTGGAAATCTGGCTCTATGTCCATGTCCCCGCCACCTTCGCCCTGATCGCCGCGCTCACAGCGCACATCGTCAGCGTCTTTTTCTACTGGTGATCGCTGGCATGAGCTTCATCCTTCGCCAGATCAGCCTCACCGCCGACGGCCGTGAGATCATCCGCCCGACATCCTTCGCCAAGCCGCAACTGTCGCTCGGCCGCGCCGCGACGAACGACATCCACCTGCCCGACCTCGCGCTGGAGCCCGACCACGCCCGCATCGAGCAGGTGGACGATCGCACCATCCGCGTGCGCGCCACCGGCACCCTCGGTTTCGACATGGACGGCCGCACCACCCGCTCGGCAGAGATCGACGCGACAAAGGGCGCGGAACTGCGTTTTGGCGGTCACCGCCTCACCGTCAGCGCGGAAGATGGCGCAACCATCCTCACGATCCGCCGCGTCGACGCCGTCTCGCAAGCCTCTGAGGATAAGGAGGAGGCGCGCGTCTTCTCGCTGCGCGGCCTCGCGCCGCCCAAGCGCCTCACCGCCTGGGCGCTGGCGCTGGCCATCCTCATCGGTTTCCTCGCCGTCCCGATCTACAGCTACGCGACCCGGCCGGCCGACGACACGCGCAGCATCTATAACGTGAAGGGCGATGCGGCATGGTCGTCCGGCCCGCTCAGCCAGGCGCACCACGCGCTCGAAGGCAGGTGCGAAACCTGCCACCAGAAAGCCTTTGTGTCCGTCCGCGACTCCGCCTGCCAGAGCTGCCACACATCGGTCCATGACCACGCCCCCGCCGCGCGCATCGCGATGGCCCGTGCGGCACCCGGCCTGGGCGGGAAATTCCTGAACCTCGTCGCTGCGACCTTCGGCAAGCCGCCCGAGGGCGCCTGTGTCGACTGCCACCGCGAACATGAGGGCGCGGGTCCGATGCAGCCGGCGCCGCAGGCCTTCTGCACCGACTGCCACGGCACGCTCAAGGACCGGCTCAAGGACACAAAGCTCGCCAATGCGGGCGACTTCGGCACCGCGCATCCGCAATTCTCGGCGCTCGTCCAATATGTGCCGGGCCAGCAGCCCCGTTTCGTCCGCGCCTCGCTCGATGCGAAGCCGATGGACGACAGCGGCCTCAAATTCCCGCACGACATCCACCTGTCCCGGACCGGCGGCGTCGCCCGCATGGCCCGCACGCTGGGCGCGGAAAAGGGCTATGGCGACGCGCTCGCCTGCAAGGATTGCCATCGCCCCACCGCCGACGGGGTGCGCTTCCTTCCCGTCGACATGGAACGGGACTGCCAGTCCTGCCACAGCCTGGCGTTCGAAACCATCGGCGGCACCGTCCGCACGCTGCGTCACGGCCAGCCGGATCAGGTGATCGCCGACCTGCGCGCCTATTATCGCTCGACCGGCCCGGCCATGCCGCCCGCGCTGGGCGGCATGACCCGCCGCCGCCCCGGCGACTATGCGCAGGGCCGCGTCTATCATGCGTGGTTCGGCGCCGTGGCCGCGCGCCCGTCCCGCGCGGACGACGCGATCCGCGCCGTCTTTTCGAAGGGCGGCGCCTGCTACGACTGCCACACCATCACTCCGCCCGGCGCGAACGGCCATGCCGGCTGGACCGTCACGCCGGTGCATCAGCCGATGCGCTACATGATGAACGGCTGGTTCGACCATGCCGCGCACCGCACGGAAACATGCGAAAGCTGCCACGCCGCGCCCACATCGCACGACGCGCGCCAGCTGCTGCTGCCCGGGATCGACAGCTGCCGCACCTGTCATGGCGGCGAAAAGTCGAAGGCGGACGTGCCTTCGGGCTGCGCCATGTGCCACAGCTACCATATGGACGACGGCGCGCCCTGGGCGCCCGCCAGCCAGGGGATAAGAAAAGAGCAAGCGGACAGGCCCCGAACGAGCGGCCGCGACAGTTGAGGGGAGCGACAACGGCCATGCTGATCGCACAGGTCACCGACATCCATCTCGGTTTCGAACCCGGCAACCCGGCGGAATTCAACCGCCAGCGTCTCGACCAGGTGCTGTCCGCCCTGATCGACGGCCCCGACCGCCCCGACCTGCTGCTCGCGACCGGCGACCTCACCGAACATGGCGACGCCGACAGCTACCGCGCGCTCGCCCAGGCCTTCGCCCGCTGCCCCTTCCCGGTCCACTATGCCATGGGCAATCACGATAGTCGTTCCGACTTCGTAACGATATTTCCTGAAACGCGTTTAGTTGATGGTTTCGTTCATTATTCCATTCCCTTTCCCGACCGCCGCATCCTCGTCCTCGACACGCTCGAACCCGGCCGGCACGGCGGCGCCTTCTGCGAAACCCGCGCCGCCTGGCTCTCCGCCCGCCTCGACGAAGACAGCGCAATTCCGACCCTCATCGTCATGCATCATCCTCCGTTCGAAGCCGGCATCGACTGGATGAACACGCATCCGGACGAACCCTGGGTCCAGCGCTTCGCCGCCGCGATCGCCAACCGCCCGAACATCGCCGCCATCCTCTGCGGCCATCTCCACCGCACCATCGCCGCGCCCTGGAACGGCACCACCGTTGCCGTCTGCGCCTCGACCGCGCCACAACTCGCCCTCGACCTGCGGCCCATGGATCCCGCCGTCCCCGACGACCGCGCCATGATCATCGCCGACCCGCCCGCCTACGCTCTTCATCGCTGGAGCGCCGGGGGACTGGTTACGCATTTCGAAACGGCGGACCGGCATCCCATGCTGGCGAAATTCGACGCGAAGATGCAGCCCCTCGTCCAGGCGCTGATGCAGGAGCGGCCGGCCTGACGCTGCCGACCCGCCGGGCCCGCCCCTCTCGACAAGTCCCGCGACCGGTCAGCGCAACAACGGCGGCCGCCACGCCTTCATGTCGACGTCATCGCTGACCTTGTAGGGCACGCCCTTCGACGTCAGGAACAGCCGCTCCATCTCGCTCCGCGTGAAGGGCCGCGACCCGATCCGCCCAAACACCGCGATCTGCCCCCCGGTCTCGTCCACCGCCCGGTCGCGGTCCAGCCCCTTCGACAGCGCCAGCGCCGGCGAAGGCGTGCGCGCCCAGGCAATCAGCTCGGGCTTGAGCGCGGGCGAAAAGCCGTAGAAATTGGGCTGGCTCGCCGGGCTGGTCAGCTGGATCACCTTCATGCCCGCCCGGCCGTCCGCGACATAGGCGAACAGCGACGCATTGGTCGTGCCGACGATCACATCCTCCGCATCGGTCATCTGCCCGCCGAACGTCTCCTTCCTGTAAACGGACGGCTTGAGCGGATTGGTGATATCGACGATGACGAGCCCGTCCGCCTTGGCAGCGACATAGGCATAGGTGCGCGCCAGATAGATGCGCCGCGCATCCCTCATCGGCACGGTCGCCGACGGGACCGCCACGGGATCGGTCAGCTTCGTCACGTCGAACAGCTTGAGCCCCTCCGCATCCGTCACCCACAGATAGCGGAACTGGATAGCGCTGGCGCGGGCATCCCTGAGCGAACGAACAGCTGCAAGGCGCGGGTGCAGCGGGTCGGCCAGGTCCACCACCGCGAGCCCGACATCGGCGGTGATATAGGCGACCTGCCCGGCCAGCTGGATGTGCCGCGCACCGTTCAGCACGCCATCGGGATTCCAGGTGACGGCGCGCTTGAGGAAATTGTTGCGGAACTCGCCATCGGCCATGGTCTCGATATTGACCATGATGAGGCCTTCGACACTGTCCGTCACCGCCGCATAGCTGTAGATCGGCAGGAAGGGCTGCTCCTGGTTGATTTCGCGCAGTTCCTTGGTGTTGCGCAGCGGATTGATCGGCTGGTTTGTCGGCAGCGCCATGCAGGTGGCGTTCTTCGTGGGCACAGCCGTATCGTGGCCGAGTTTCGAGAAAGGCCCGCTCAGGATCGGCTCGGAAAAGCCCTTGTTGGCGATCGACGCGACGTCATAGACACGAAAGCCGCCCTTCCCTTCGGCGACATACATATATTCGCCGCGCAATTGCAGGCAGCCGACCCGATCCGCCGTCCCCTTCACGACATTGCGGAATTCCTCGACCGGGTGCGTCTCGCCCGACCCCTTCTTGTCGAAGAACGTCCCCCGCACCCAGTTTTTCAGTTCGCGGCCATTCTGCTCGACATGCAGTTTCCAATAATCGGGATAGGCATATTTCTGGAGATAGGACCCGATCACCGCCTGCGGCTCGTCCCATTCAGTGACGCGGATCGCCTCGAACCCGCCTTCAAGGCCCGTCCAGGCATTCAGCCCGACGAAATTGACGAAGTTCGTACCCAGCAGCAGCAGTTGCGACATGATCGCATTGTTGTCGTCCTTCACCGACAGGTGGCAATCGGAACAGGTCTTCGTCTCCGTCCGCCGCACGGTATGCGGGAAATGGGGCGCGAACGCCTGCGACGAAAAGCCGATGCCCGAAATGGGCGGCTGCTGGATATAGATGCGCTCGCGATTGATATTGGTGGATGACAGCACCAGCGCTGATGTGGATCGCACGGGCGCCGTCTCATTCCCCTTGGTCGTCATATGCTTGCCAAGCTGGAACATCTCGTCCCGCGCCACTTGCGGGTTGTAGGTCGCGAAGTTGCGCGTCTCCTCTCCATCGAAATGGTGGAGCGATGTCTTCCAGTTCGCCTCGATCGGCAGGTGGCAACCGCCGCAACTCGTCGTCCAGCTGAGATGACAGGTGAAGCAGGCCATGGAATCGTCGCCATGCGCGCGATCTTCCTTCGCCACGCCCGGTCCGAAAGCAAAGCTGCCATCTTCCGCGCCCGACCGGCTCATCAGCTTGGCGCGCGCGGCTTTAGCGTTGAAATGCGGGTTGGCGGGATCGACGCTGTCCTTCACCAGCGAAACGTCCCATTCCAGATTCGGATCGACAATCGACCGCTGCACCAGCTTGCGCCGCCCGCTTGCGTCGTAGAACCATTCGAACCGTCGCTTGCCATCGGGGTTGCGCAGCAGCGCGAGGTTCGTGCCCTTGGGCGGGGCCGCCGGCCCGGACGTCAGCAGCGTCGGATAGGCGTCCGCCGTGCCATGGCAATCCTTGCAGCCGATCTCGATCGCATTGGCGACCTCGCCATAGATGAAGCCGTTGCCGTGGCTGTCCTGCGCGAAATGGCAATCGGCGCATTGCAGGCCCTTTTCGGCGTGAATATCCATGAGGTGCACCGACTTGCCCGGATTGGTGCCCACTGGCACGAACTTGCCCTCGCCCTTCTTCCGCCATTTCTCGGGATCATCGTTCGACACGATCTTGCCATCCGCGTCGAGCAGATTGCCTTCGCGGTCCCGCTTGAACACGCCGCGGAAGTTCCAGCCATGGCCATGATAATCGGCGAACTGCGTGTCCTTCGCCTTGTCATTGAGGTCATAGACGTTACGCAGAAAGTCGAGGTCCGACCATTTGCCGCGCGGGCCCGCCCCTTCGGGATTGCGCTCCAGCGTCTTGTGGACTTCGGCGGCCGCGGGATATTTCTGCTTGTCCGGCCACATCAGGGGCGCATCGGACTCGTAATCCCACATCGTGTAGCCCAGATAGCTGTTCAGGAAGATATTGGGCTGGTGCATGTGGCAGTTCATGCACTGCGCGGTCGGGATGGCACGCGTGAATGCGTGGCGGATCGGATGTCCGCTTTCCTTGATGGCCGCTATCGGATGATCGGGCTTCACCAGCGCGCCATGGCCCGCATCCTCCTGCTCCATCTTGGCCGCAATGGTGGGATCGACCGTGGCCGTCTGCCCGTCGCGCCCATATTGGGCATAGGTCAGGCTGTGGCGCGGCTCGCGGTCATTGGCATAAACGACATGGCATCCCGAACAGCCCGAATGGCGGTAGTCGCCCGGCTGGTCGTTGGTCCCCATGAACCACATATAGGGGTCGTTGAGCCGCGTCTTGTGCAGGTTCAGCACCGGAATGGCGACCCGCAGGCCCGTCCCCGGCCCCCGGCTCGACTGCTTGAGGTCGGGCCGCCCGGGCTCCTCCAGCCTTTGAATGGAGCCCGTCGGATTGGGCAGGCCGATCTCCGCGAACTGCGTGCCGATATTGCGGCCACCCCGCTCGAACACGCGGAAGATATCGCCGGGCGGCGTCACCTGCCAGTTGGGCAGCGGATACAGCTCGGCAAGCGCCCCGCGCGCCTTCTGTTCCGCGGTCAGCGTGCCAGGCGGCGATCCAGGCGACACGATCTTCGCGGGCTTGCCATCCTTGGTATAGGCCTCGCCGAAAATGTAATTCTTGAACGGCACGATCCCGTTATTATAGGCCGCCCCGCCCCACAGCATCGCACCCGATGCCATGAGCGACCGTTCCGCCGCTTCGATCACCTGCATGTGACAGGCGCCGCAGGCTTCCCGCGCCACCCGGTAATCGCTGGGGTTGACGAAGCGCACGAACTCCGGCGCCTCGCGGTTAAGCAAGGTATAGCTGCGCTTGGGGTTGGCGGACGAAGGATAATGCCAGCTTTCGGGATAGCGCGGCAGCACATGCGCCTTGTCCCGCGCCGACACATAGGCGGGGTCCTCGAACCCATGCGAAGGATCGCCCCGCACAGCCGGGTCGCCGCCGTGGCAATCGACGCAGCCCAGCATCACCGCCGGGGTCGCGTGCATGGACGGCTCATCGGTCCGGCTGTGACAGCTGTAGCACCCGTCGGACTTGGCCGCGACCTGTTCTGCGGTCTGGCTCATCGGCGCGGGCGCCGTCACGGCATAGACGCGCGCGACCGGCTTTTCCGCGTCCGACGCTTGCAGAAGCGCAACCGGCAGCGCCAGTGCCGCGCAGACAAGCAGGAAGAGGGACAGAAGCGCGCGCATCAATAGCTGAGGATCAGGTTGCCGAGCACCGAATAATAGTTCCGGTTGCGCTCGCTGTTGGTGAAGAGGTCGCGGAAGCCCGCGCCGGGGATCAGGGTCGCGCCCGACAGGCGCAAGACGATGTTCTGCGTGGCATGCGGTCGCCAGATCGCGGCGGTGGACAGGTCCCAGCCGATCGACCGGGGAATACTTCCCTCGTTCCGCAAGGCCTGCAAGGTTGCCGTATTCTCAAACCACAGATGGTTTGCATTGGCCGACAACCGCAGCTGCGGCAGCAGGTCGAAATCCGCGCCCGCGCCCAGCAAAATCGTGCCGGGATTGTTGAAGTTCGACTGCCCCTGCTCCTTGGATGAGCGGAGCGAATTGAGGATGCCGTTGCGCCCGTTGATCCCGATCACGCGCCCGCCGCCCGCGAAGGGGATCGACTGGCGGATCCAGTAGCTGGTATCCGCGCCTGCGAAAACCGGATTTTCGAAGATAGCGTCGAAGCCCGTTTCGCGATTGTCGTAAGGATCCCCGTCGCCGCTCGCGTAGAGCCCGGACAGGCGGAAGCGCATCCAGTCCTTGTCGACGCTCGCTTCGGCCGCGGCAAAGAAGGCACGGATGTCCGCCGGCTTCGACGTGAAGAAGCTGTTCCGGTCTTCGCCCAGCGCGCCGTAGACCGACGCGGTGAGGTTCAGCCGCCCGACCCGTCCGTCGGCGTTGTAGCCGAGATAGACGACATCATAATCCCGCCCCCGCAAATCGCCCAGCAGAGCCGGCCGCACCGGAAAGCCATTGTCGTCAATCTCTATCCGGCCCGCCTCGCGGTTCCTGTTGTACACGGCCGTGATCTGGCTGGTGAGGCCCGGTAACAGGAAGTCCTGCCGATAGAGGTTGGCCAGGAACACCCAGTCGCGGCGGGGCGTCTGCACCACCGAATTCAGCCCGCTATTGGTATCCTTCTCCAGCCGCCAGAAGGCCGCGAGGTTGAACTGAAAGCGGTTGTTGTCTCGATTGCCGAACAGCCGAATGCCCAACTGCTGGTCATTGAACAGGAACCCGCGAAAATCCGACTGGAACGGCTGGATGCCGACGCGCAGCGACCGGAAATCATAGCGGTCCGACGTATTCGCCAGATGGTAATCGACGAACGCTTCCTGCACGCCCAGGAAATGATCGGTGCGGTGAGAGGGCCTTGAAGGCTGGACGAACAGCACGCGCCGCTCGGGCACATTCACATGGCTGACATTGAAGGCCAGCGTCAGCCGATATTCTATCTCGGGCGGCTTGAACGCGGTCGACCCTTTGATCAGCGCCACGCCGCCGATGAACGTCTGGGACAGCACATAGCTCGCATCCTTGCCGAACAGGTCGATGCTGCCGGGCCGCTCGGTCGTCTGCACCCCCACCGGGATCGGGAAGCTGCGCGGCTCGATCACCGTATCGCTCACGGCATTGGCGACAAAGAACCAGTCATCGCCCTTGATCGGCAGCCACTTGACCTTTTCGCGGTCGATCGGCCGGTCACCCTTCAGCGTGTTCTGATGATAGGGATCGAACCAGCGTTCCTTGACGACGCCCAGGCTCTCGATCAGCCGCCAGCGGTCCGGGATCGGCACCTGATCCACCGGAAAGGCCTCGGGCGGGGGCGCGTGGACGGCGCCCTTATTGTCCTGCGTCACCGCCTCTGGCAGCGACGCCTCGTAGCCGGGGCGACGCCGTCCCTCGATCAACGGGTCGTCGGCGCCCACGGGCGGCGCGTTCAATATCTCTTCCCAATTGTCGGGGGGAGGCGGCGGCACCGGCTCGCCGGGCTGCGCCAGCGCAAGCAGCGGGAGGAAAGCGGCAACGCCCACGTTCAAAGCCCCTCGCAGACATTCTGCGACATGCTGTCGAGGAAGGGGGCGAAGGGACAATTCACATAGCGAAGCCGCGCCGATCCGTTGCCCAGGTCGACGACGATCTGGTCCGCCCGGATCGCGGCCGGCGCGTTGCCGATGCCGCCGACGCGCTGCCCGCCATTATGCGTGCCAAGGAAGCTGATCATGTCGTCCTGATCGATGCCGTCGCCGGACACGCCGATCGCGCCCACCAGCACATTGCCGCGATAGATAGGAACAGAGCCGGGAAAGATCTGCACGCCGTTCTGGATACGGTTGCCGCTACCCACGCCCGCCACCGCCGAACAACGCTGCGGCGTATCGGTCGTGCTCGCGCCGGTCACAAAGCCCAGATGCGCGGCGAGGTCACCCACCACCAGCGCCGACTGCAGCCCCGTGGAAAATGGATTGAACTGTGCGATCGGACGGGAAAAGGGTCCGTTCGGCCTGCCGACCTCTCCGTCAGGAAAATAGGGCCGCGACAGGTTGCCGTTGGCACGGTCGGTAAAGGCGTGGTTGCCGGTCAGCGCCGCCGGATCGTTCAGAAAGGAGCGCGCCTTGCCGACAAAGGCCGCCACATCGGCGCTGCTGCTGCCCAGCAGGTCCGATCCCGCATGAAGACCGGAAAAGAAGGCTGCCGTTCGCGCCTTCTGCAAGCTGACATCCGTGCCGAATATCGGCGCGTCCGGCGATCGGACAATGCCCAGCGCCGCGCCCCGCGTGTCCACAACGCTGATCGAAACCTGCGCCCGGCTGTCGAGCGGCTGGCGAATTTGTGCCCGCGCCCGGCTCATGACGGCAAAGGCTTCCTCCAGCACCGCCGTCACCTCGGCGGCGGTCAGCGGCTGGGCAACGTCGCCCGCATCGGTGCCCGCGCGAACAGGAAAGCGGTTATTGCCTGACCCGTCCGTCAGCACAAAGGCGTCGCGGTTCGAAAACTCGGCCGGGCGCGACGCCCGGACGCCCGAAGATTCGCTTCCATAGGCCACGCCCGCCAGCACCATGGGCGCAGGCTCGCCATAATAGCCGCGCACCGCCACCAGATTGCCCGCGCTACCGTTGATCGCCGCAAAACTTGCCGCGCTGGTGGTCATCAAGCCGGAATAGGCTGCGTCCGAATAGCGCAGCGACGTGCCGTCGACAGTGATGCGATTGGCGCGGATGCTCTCTGGTGCCTCGAAGCCCAAAGTCCCCGCAAGGGCGATATATTCCTCCGGATCATTGTCCGTATCGGTCACATCGGGATCAGAGCCATAGACGCCGTCCGCCATGACGCCGACACCGCCCACCACGACGCCGTTCTTGTACAGCGGAAAGCCGCCCGGATCGGCCGCCAGCCCCAAAGGCGAACGCTTGGGACCGATCATCGCCTGGCTGCCGGACGAAACATAGCGCGCCGACAGGTCCGAACAGGGCAGCTGGCTGAACTGCACCCCGAACAGCGGGCCGCTTTCCAAACCTACCGTGCCCGGCGCCGGGGGGAAATGCTGCTGCACGATCATGCTCGCGGTGCGCGTTGAAAAGGCGTTGCCGCCGCTCGACAGATAGGCGCCCGTGATCGCCTTGGCGATCGCCGCCGCCTCGGCCGGAACGGTCAGATTTTGCGCGTCGATATTCTGGCCATTGGGCGCAGCGCTCGTCGTCGCCGTCGCCCGCGCGCCGGCCATGCGGAAAACCGCCAGCACATTGCCGACGCGATCCGTGACGGCGATCACGGCGGGCAGGCTGCGCGCCTGCGCCTCGGCGACGGCATGTCCGATAACTGTTTCGACATCGGCGACGCTCAACGTCTCCTGTGCCGGATCGGCATAAAGCCGGGCCGTGATCGGCGTCGGGGTGGGGGTCGGGGTGCCCCCGCCGCCGCCGCTGCTGCTGCCGCCTCCTCCGCCGCAGGACGACAGGATCAGCGCCGAAGCTGCGGCCAGACCGGCCAGCCTGTGCCGTCCGCCCTTCATTGCAGCGCTCCAATGCTGCGCGCCGCACTGCCCAGCGCGCCTCTGAACGCGGCGGGCTGATAGCTGTTCGGCTCCTTCACGGCCGCATAGGCGCGATTGACGTCGGCTCGGATGCCCGCTGCCGCGCCGATCGTCACGCGGCCCGACTTTACCATGCTGCTCAGCAGCGTGTCGATCGCCATCACCGCCTGCACCGAACCCTCATAATCGGTGAAGCGCGGCCCGGTCGCGGCGCCGGCAATCTCGCTGACGATGGCGAAGGCCATGTCGCCGCTGGTCGGCGCGGCCGCAAAGCCATTGGCGAGCACCGCCGCGCTCCGCGCCAGCCTGGCCGCAGCCGCGACCGCCTCTCGCCGGTCATTCGCGATCGCCGCATGGAAGGCCTTGCTGTCGGCGTCGAACCGCGCCGCCGCGCCCGGCACCATCACCCTGGCGGCGGCGGACAGCATGATGACATTCTCGTCATTGAAGGGCGGCATCCCCGCCGGGATGGGGCGACCCGGGTTCGCCTCCCACGTTTTTGTCCGCTCCGCCTGATCGTAGATCCGCCGATGACAGCTCTGGCAGTCGAAGAAATAGAATTCCGGGAAAGTCCCTTCCGTTCCCTTGGCGCCCGCATAGAGCGTAAGCGCGCGTTCGACCGCCATGGCCTGCCCGACCGCCCAGACTTTAAGGCTGTCGGGCCGCCCCTTGCGTCGCGCATAGTCGGCATCCTCATCATGATGCGCCTGCATTGACGAAAAGAGGTCGAGTTCGAAATTGATGCGTGGATGGCCAGCGGCCATCATCCGGTGGTCCACGAACTGTCCAGGTCGATCGCTGCCGAAATGGCAGTCCAGACAGACCGACGCCCGCGCCTGCGGACGGTCCAGGGGGATCATGCCCGCCGCGACATTGCCCGCATGGCTCGCTCCCACCGCATAATGCGACGCGATCCAGCCGCCCGCCGCACCGTGGCACGCTTCGCAGCCGACGCCGTCCTGGCGCAGGAAGCGTGCGCCCGTCTCCGCCGCCGGCGTCGAATGGCACCCCAGGCAGGCCGGCGCCGCGGTTGCGTCGCCGATCCCCAGCGTCGCCGCGATCTGCCGTCCGCGCGTGCCGGACAGCACTGCATAGGCACGGCTGTGTGCGCCGCCGGGCGTCGAAGGCTCCTGCCAACGGGCCAGCTCGTCCTGGCGCACGACCTTGCCGTCGCCTTCCATCCGCCCGTGACAGGTGGAGCCCGCGCAGGACGCCACGCCCAGAAAGGCGCGGGACGACGGTACGGAAGCCGCATCGGCGCCGCTGCCTGGCAGCCCGAACAGCAGCACGGCAAGCAGCAGCATCGCGCCCAGCATCATGCCGGCGGCTATCCTGCTCCACCTGCCATTATGTACCGCCCCCATTATAAGCCCCCGTGCCGGCCCGTTCGGCCCCTGCATGCCTCCCTTGCACGCTAACCGCTCTAGCCTCGTCCGACCCGCGCTTTCAATCCTGTTTCGCGCCGGATTTCCGCTTATTGCGCGGCACATGACGGCTCGCCTTCGCCGCCGCAGTCGCTTTCCCACAAATCCTCATTCCCCGCCCCGGTCACCGGCTCGTCGATCAGCGGCGGATAGCCTTGAGCGATGATATCCCGCAGTTGGACCAGCGCCAGCGGGAAGATGCGCGGAATGAATGCCGTGGGATCGAGCCGTCCCTGGAAATTGTCGTGGCTTTCCGCGCCGGAGGCAGTGCAAGCGCCCGCGCCGGCGATAAAGCAGCCGTTGATCTTCGACCCCGCCGCATAGCTTCCGCTGATCGCCACCAGCGGAATGGTCGAAAGCCCCGTCGCAAACGTCCCCGTCGACAATGCCAGGCGACCATTGATGGCGATTTCCGGCCGGCCGCTGCCGCCCAGGATCGACAGGCTGTTCGCGGTGAAACCACGGCGGTCGTCGAAGCGCGCCGACACGCCCCCATTCTGGATATAGACGCCGTTCCGCGCATCGATCGCGATCGATCCCGCGCGCAGCAGGCCCGCGTCGCTGACAAGGCCGTCGTTCCGCGACAGCCGCACCTCCCTCGCGGCGAGGCTGCTCACCGCATCCACATCAGCGATGGCCGCAAGGCTGGCCGCGTAAACCGCGGGACTGCTCAACGTCAGCACCCCGGCCAACCCGCCGCTGCCATCGTTCAGCTCTATGAAGCCCGTGTCGGCGATCACCTCGATCCGCTGCCCCGCCGACAGGCTAAGGCCGCCCTGGCCGGTCCGCCCCGTCACGCGCAACGCACCCTCCACCCGCAGCCGCCCATGCGTCAGGATGCTCAGCACGCCCGCGCCGGGCAGCATCGTGGCGCCGACGGACAGGTCCCGCACGACTATGTCGCCCGCTCCTGAAATCAGCATGTTCGCCGCCGACACCCGTGCCAGTTCCGCCGCCGAAAGGCTGTAGCCTCCAACTGCGTCCACGCCGCCAATCACCGCCGGCTGTAGCCCAACCGCTGCCAGGTGGAGTTGACCAGGCGTAACGATCCGCGCTCCGCCGCCGAGCACGATATCGCTCGAGGCAAGGCTGACGGCGCTGCCGCTGATCTGTCCCGATGCGCTCAGCGGTCCGCCAGCGTTCAGCGCCACGACGCCGCTGCCGATCACGTCGGTGATGGACATCGCCCCCGTCGCACCCAGCAGGATATTGCGCCCGACAGCGCTGATCGCACCCTGAGCGGCGATATCGTTGACGACCAGATCGCCCCCGCCGGCATCGAGCGACGCGCCGCCACCCGCGCCCAATGCCTGCGCGCTGATACCGGCACCGCTCAACGTGAGCGTGCCGCCTGCCAGCGCTGAACCCACGGCCAGGCTTCCCCCGCTGGACGCCAACTGGACATTGCCGGACGCCTGGGCGCTCGTGACGGACAGATTTGCAACCGACCTCAACCGCAAGTCGCCCGTCCGGGCAATGATAGCGCCCAGGCCGATGCTGCCGGCAACGATGTCGATGGCGCCGGCGTTCGCGCTGCCGGTCATTTGTACAAGGCCCGGCGTGGCAATGTTCAACAGCCCGGCAAGCGTGGCGTCACCGATCGTTACGCCACCCGAGGCGCTGAGCGACTGCGACCCGCCGGTCAGAGTGCCGATGCTGATGCTGCGCGCGGACAGCGTACCGCTGCCCGGCCCCACCGCCAGCAGGCCGCTCACCGCGAAATCCCCGCCGATCGCAAGGCCGCCGCTGCCCAGCGCCGCACCATTGGCGTCCGACTGATCGAGCAGCCCGCCCGACGACACATTGCCAAGCAGAAGGTTTCCGGCGCCGCCCAGGCCGATCGCCACCGATCCAC
The DNA here is from genome assembly GCF_037860795.1 of Sphingobium mellinum. Classification (NCBI taxonomy): domain Bacteria; kingdom Pseudomonadati; phylum Pseudomonadota; class Alphaproteobacteria; order Sphingomonadales; family Sphingobiaceae; genus Sphingobium; species Sphingobium mellinum. The sequence continues at coordinate 48,789 of NZ_JBANRK010000007.1, forward strand.
CGGCCGTCAGGCTCGCCCCCGCGCCCAGCACATTGCCCTGCGCGAAGAATCGCAGATCGCCACTCGCCATGATGCTCGTGCCGGACGAAAGGCCAATGTCCCCGCCGAGCGCCAGCATCGTCAACAAGCCGCCCGCGCTCAGTCGGCTGTCCCCGCCCAGGCTGATGCCACCCGCCGTACGCAGCAGCGTGTTGCCGGCTGACAGGCTGGCAACACCGGCGGTTCGGCTCGCATGACTGATATTGATGCCGGTGCCGGAATAGCCTGTCAGCGTGCCTGTCACCGCCATCGCGCCGCTGCCCGCCAAAGCAAAGGTCAACGGGCCTTCCGTCGTGAAACTGGCGTCGCCACCCACTTGCACCGGATTGCCGCTTGCGCTGACCGCAATGCCGGTGAAGCCAGCCAGCGTTGCGCCCGACCCGTCGAGCGTCAGCGCACCGCTGATCCCGACCGCGCCGCCCGGCGCGCTTGTGTCGTCAGAAAACAACAGGCGTCCGCCGGTGGTGCCGGTCGCGCGCATGGATAGCGAAGCGATCAACCGCTGCGCGCCCGGGGCCAGCAGCAGGTTGCCGCCATGGGTCAGCGATGCCGTGCCGCCACTCGACAATCCATCCAGGCCCGGGGACGAAGAGCCGCCGGGCGCCTTGCCGCCCGTGCCAGCGAGCCCGCCGGTCCCGTCAGCGTCGACAGACAGCGCGCCCAGGACAAAGTCGGCGTCCTTCGCGTCGAACGATGCCGTGCCGCCGGACCCGCTGCCCCCATTGCCGCCAGCGCCCCCGCTTAGCCCGGCATTCGTCCCCGCGCTGCCACCGGCACCCGCGCCGCCTCGCCCTACAGCGGTGATGCTGTAGCCGGGCGGCGTTGAAAGAGCGCTGTTGTACCGCAGTCGACCACCATCAAGGCGCAGGGTCGCTGATCCCGCGGCCGCGCCGCCGCCCGACCCGCCCGCGCCGCCGACGGGTCCGATCGTGCCCGTCGATCCGACGCCGCCGCTTGCGTCGCCGCTGACCGTCAACGACGCGCCGGTCAACGCATTGGCTCCGCTGGTGATTGCGAACAGGGCGGTGCCGCCCTGGGCGTCGCCACCGTTCGCGCCGGGAAGCCCGGCACCGCTACGCTGTCCTGCAAAGCCGCCCGCGCCGCCCAGCGCCTCCGCCAGAACGCCGATGTCGCCCGCGTCGAGCAGCGCGGAAGCACCGGTCAGCCCCAGCGTCGCCGATCCGCCAAAAGCGTTCCCGCCCCGGCCGCCGGTGCCGTCCAGCCCGTCGCCGCCCGCACCCCCCAGGCCGGACGCGGTCACCCGCAATGCACCGCTGACGCTGGTTGTCCCGAAACCGATGTTGAACGCCGCCGCGCCGCCGGTGCCGACGCCGCCTGCGCCACCGTTGATGCCGATGCCACCCGCGCTGCCGATGCCATCGGCGCTGACCGTGAGGTTGGCAAAGCCGGGGTCGACATCGACCTGCATGGTGGCGTTGCCGCCCTGCCCGGCTCCGCCAGCGCCGCCATCGGCGTTGCCGATGCCATAGGTGTAGATCGGGTTGCCGTTTATGTCATAACTAAAGGCGTATCGATTGCTGCCCGCCTGCCCGCCGTCCCCGTCGGCCTTGACCGTCAGTGCTCCGATCGCATGGCCTTCGCTTAAATAGGCCAGGCTTGCCGTACCACCCAAGCCGGCGCCCCCGCTGCCGCTCGGCCCGTCACTGGCATTGTCGCCGCCCGCGCCGCCGACACCCGCTGCCGAAAGCAGGACGGACGGCGCTGTCAGCTGGCCGCTCGCCAGTGTCAGCCCCGCCGTGCCCCCCGTCCCGTTGCCGCCCGCTCCGGCAAGGTAGAAGCCCGGACCATCGGAGGCCGTGGCTCCGCCCGCGCCGCCCTTGCCCAGCGCCTGGATGATGAGACCGCTACTCGCCGAAACCTGTCCGGTGCCGCCGACATCCATCAGCAGCTGCGCGGTTCCCCCGCTCCCCGCACCGCCCTTCACGCCATCGGCCTGGAAGGTCGATACGCCGTCGCCGCCGACACCGCTCGCATCAATGGTGATCGCGTCGGCCAGCAATGTGCCGCCGCGTGATTCCAGCAGCGCGGCGCCGCCGATCCCCTGTCCACTGATGGACGCCACCGCGCCTGCCGGGAAGTCGCTCGACCGCGCCTCGCCGCCCGTGCCAAGGGCAGTGAGAGAAAGCGACCCCAGGCCCGCGCTGCCACCGGTGATCAGGAACTTCGCGGTGCCGCCCCGCCCCGTGCCGGACTGGAAGGGGGTCACGCCGTCGCCCTCGCAGCCCGCGCAGTTGACGTCGGAGGCACCACCCCGGCCCAAAGCGCTCGCTGCAACGGAGCCGGCGTTAAAACTGCCTCCCGCAACCAGCAGGCTGGCCGCGCCGCCGATGCCGGTCCCGCCATTGCCGCCGTTGTAGAACGGGCCTTCCGTGCCCTCCGTGGAGCTGCCGTCGGCCGAGGCGAAGATGTTGGTGAAGCTCATCACCGCGCTGCCGGCGACGCCCGCTCTGCTCTCGATCGCCACGCTGCCGCCCTGGCCATCACCGCCGCGTCCGCTCACGCCGTCAGGGCTGAACGCGCCGCCGCCGACGCCCGCCGCGCTCAGCGTCAGGTCGCCATTGACGGAAAAATCGGCGTCGGTCGCCTGGACCAAGATCGATCCGCCAGCGCCGCTCGCACCGTCCCTGCCATAGCCGCCATTGCCATTGGCCTGGATGTCGCACTGCAGGCGCGCGCAATCGCTCAGCGTGAAATTGCCGCGCAATCCGCTGGCCGTCCCGGCGGACAGGGTGACGCTGCCCGCCGTTGCGGCGCCGGCGAGGCCGGGCGTCCCGCCTGACGCGGCACTGACATTGGCATAGAGACCCGCCGCGCTGATGGTGCCGCCCGCCGCCGCCAGGTCGATCGCGCCGCCGAAAGTCGCTGGCGTGCCAGGCAGCGGAAGCGTGCTCGTCGCACTGGCGGAAGATCCTCGCGCGGCGGCAGTGGCGTATAACTGATCCGTGATGACCAAAGCGCCGCCATCATGAGCCGTGACCGCAATCTGCCCCCCGCGCAGCGTGCCGCCGGAAGCGCCGCCGCCAAATGCCGATGCATCCGCTTGCAGCGAGACGGATCCCGCCACCTCGAGCCGGCCCGTTCCACCAATGTCGAACCCGATGCCGGTAGCGCCCGGAGCGGCGCTGCCATAGGTGCCCCCATCGGTGGCATAGCCCGCTTCCATGCTCGCGTCGGCGCTGAAGCTCGTCCAATGATGCGTGCCGCTGCCGATATTGACGCGAATGTCGCCGCCGATCGCGTCGCCCGCCGCGCCCGTCTTGGCATTGCCGCCGACCGCGCTTGCCGTCGCGCTGACCGCGCCCAGATCCAGGCCGCCAAGCGAACCGACCGCCGCCACGCCGGCGGTGCCTGTGATGGCGATCGAACCGCCCCTCGCCTCCCCGCCGCTGGTGGAGGGGAAGAAGGGATCTGACGACGTCGAAGCCGACGCATCCAAGGTCGTCGATCCGAAACTCAGCGTGCCGCCTTCGGCACCGTTCGGCCCGGCAAAGGTGAGCGCCGACAGCGCGACGGCGCCGCCCGTGCCATCCCCTGACCGATCGCTGCCCAGGCCGCCGACACCATAGGCATTGGCGGTGAGGCTCGCCGCGCTGATGGAACCCCCGGTCGCGATGACATTGATCAGCCCGCCCGTCGCGTTCCCGCCCGTCAGCAACGGCACGTTCGCGCTGCCATCGCCCAACGCGCTGGCATTCAGCGTCAGCGCGCCGGTAACGGCGATCTGCCCATTCGTCGCCGACGCCCCGCTGCCGCCGAAGGTCAGCAGGTCGATCCTGCCGCCTGTCCCGCCGTTGCCGGCAGTCAGGACCATGTCGCCGTCCGCGCTGATGAGGCCGGACGGATCAGCCCGCAGCGTGATAGCACGGTTCGCCGCCAGGCTGACCGGCCCGCCGAAATGCGTCGTCGGAGCGGCGTTGGACTGGACCACGATCTCGCCGGTAGCACGGCCGGTCAGACCCGGCTGCCAGGTTCCCGCGTCGATGGTGACATTGGCATCGGCGGCCGTTGTCGCATTGCGTGCGCCGATTGCGCCACTAACTATATCATGGCCCGCCGACAGGACCACCGCACTGCCGTCCTGCACCACCGTTTCGGCGGCCGAATAGCCGACATTGCCCGACAGCAGCATGGTGAGCGCGTTATTCTTGGGCACGGCGACCATATAGACATGCTGGGCATCGGTGCTGACGCTGGTGGCCGGGCGCGCGGTCGTGCCGCTATGGACCACGCCGTTGGGGTCAGTCGTCCCGGCCGTGATGCTGATGTCGAACAGCCCGCCGTTGATGGTGATATCGGCCGCTTCGGCTCCCACATAGGCGGCCGATCCGTTGACGGTGACGGTGCCACCCTGCACCACGCGCGGGGCGACCAGCGCCACATAGCTGCCGCTTGCCAGCGCGTTGATCTGCGCGCCCGGCTGCACCTCGACCGCCGCCGCGCTGCCGGCGACGCCACGGAAGCGGATTTCGCCCGCACTGCCGAACAGTCCGCCCGTCGTGTCGATGTCGTTGCCGGTCAGCACCAGCGACCCCACATTGAACACGCTGCTCGCGCCGGCGATGATACCGCCCGGCGCGTAGAACCACACCGACCCGCCCGTGCTGCTGACGATCTGGCTCTGTACCGTGCCGTTGAGCGCCACCACGCGCGAGACAGGCAGGCCGCTGCCGTCCAGCGGCAGGATCCGGTTCAGCACCGTAAAGTCGCTGAAGCCCGAGAAGGTGACCGTCTTGCCCGCAGGCAGGAAATCGATGGCGCCGGTTCCGGACGTATCGTCAGGCGTCCAGTTGATGACCGCCTGGGAAGAATTCAGCTGGACGGAATCGGTATTGGGCGAGACATAAACACTGCCCGACACGACCGAAGGCGTGCCCTGCAACGCCTTCTGCACCTGCGCCGCGCCCGCCCCGCAGCCGACCGCCAGCGCAATCGCGCTGGCCCGACCCAGCAGGGTCACAGGGGAAAAACTGCTCCGCTTCTTCATCGTCACCGCCTCCACGGCAGGATTTGCGTGGTGATCGACAGCAGCAGCCGCGTATCGCCGCGCTCCGTCTGAAAGCCCGCCTTGCGCAGCGGCGTCGCCAGCGTCAGGTCGATCCGGGCATGGCTGTCCCAGGTCGCCCGGAGGCCGCCGCCTGCCGAAAAGAGCTTCTGCGGATCGAGTCCCGCGAAATTGGCGCTTTCATGCCACAGCCAGGCTGCGTCGAAAAAGGCGAAGGGCTGCAACGCGATCGCCCCCGGCCCGCGCGGCATGATGCTGCCATAGCGCAGTTCCGCCGCCACGCCGACGCCGCTGTCGCCGGTCAACAGGCCCGGATCATAGCCGCGCCCGACCGTATAGTTGCCAGCGCTCATCTGTTCATAGGACAGCAGCACGTCAGGGCTATATTGCGCGCGCGGCGCCAGTGCGAAGGTGAGTGCGGGCACCGGCCGATACTCCGCCTGCGCGCCGATCCGCAGCACGAAGGCCGACGGATCGCCGTCGATCTGGCTGAGCAGCACCGGACATCCCGCCAGATTGGCGCCGCACGCCCGGCTCGCGCCCAGCGCTGCCAGCCCCTGCCGTGCTTCGGCCATCGCGCTCAGCCGCCATTTGGGCTCCACGCCGGTATATCCGGTGGTGCTCACCAGGCTGTCGGGATCGATCAACTCGCCCTCCAGCCGCAGGAACAGCACGCGTAGCCGGTCGCGGGACAAGGCCGCCGAACCGATCCGCACATCCTGGTCCACCACGTCCAGCCCGCCGCTCGCCAGCAGCGTTTGCACCTGCCGCCGCACCAGCGGATAGGACAGGGCAGCGGTCGCGATCATCGTCTTTGACGACAGGTCCAGCCCGCCCACATCGGGCTTGCTCCAGGCATAGGTGAAATCGCCCGACAGGCGCAGCCCGTCGCTGCCGATCGCCATGCTGTGTCCGGCCTGCAGCACCGTCTGCTCGCTGGGCTGCGCCGTGTTGAAGATGCTGAACACGGTGCTGTCGCCCATGCCGGTCAGGTCGTTGAAGCGCACCCGCACCAGCCCGCCGAAGCGCCCCACCGACCGGCTGCCCAGATTCTGGACGTTGGCGTCGATTTCCACCCGGCGGCGCGTCACCTGCACTTCGCCGATCACCTCGCCCGGCGCCGTACCGGCCGGCCGCAACGCCAGCCGCACGTCATAGCCGGGCAGGTCGCGGGCCAGCAGCAGATGCCGCTCGGCCTCATGCACGTTGAAGATCGGCTGGCCCTTCAACGCTTCCATATGGGCCGCGACCAGCCGCTCGCTGTTGCCGGCGTTACCGCGCACCTCGATCGCCACCAGACGCGCCATCAATATGTCGAAGCGGACCGTGCCGCCCTTCTCGATCCGCTGCGGGGGCACCTGCACGGCGGCGAGATAGCCCATCTGGCGCAGCGCGGTCGCGGCTCGGTCGCGGACTTCGCACAGGCTGGCAATCGGCACCTCGTGCCCGGACAGGTCGCTCCAACTGTCGCGCAGCGCCTCCGGATCGACGCCGTGCAGCCCCTCGAACCGGACATCGGCGAAGTTCACGGTGACATTGGCGAAGCGCGGATCGGCGAGCGGGCAGGGCGCGCGCTCCACGCCGCCCACCACAGTCAACCGTCCAGCCCGCGGGGCGGCGCCCTCCTGCCGCTCGGCGGGCGACAGTTCCTCGCGGGTCGGCGCACGCGGCGCGACCTGCGCCACCGCGCTCAAAGGGACCACCGCCGTCAGCGCCAGCGCAAGACGCCATCGCGCCGCCCGCTGAACTCCGGATGCTCTTGCCCCCTGCACGCCCATCAACTGCCCCCACATCGTCGGGCGAGTGCGGCCTTATGGCCATCCTCCCGCCCTCGCAAACTTCGCTGTATCAGCCCCACCCCCGGTGGCAACCAAGGGGGGACGCTTTGTTCTTCAGTTCCCCGCGCCACCCGGCGGCGCGGCTGCCGCGTCGACCAGCAGGTCAAGCTGCGCGCCGCATCCCTGCGCGATCAGCGCGGACGCCAGCGGCGCAAGCTCCGTCGTCGACGGCCCCACCTTGGCGAGGCGGATATCGGTGACCCGGGCGCCGCGATCGAGATGATAGGATATGCCATCGGCCAGAGGCAGCGACGCCGGCCAGGCCGCGATCGTTTCCCCGGCGGCGAAGGTGACGCTCGCGCGCATGTGCCCGCCGCTGATCGAAACCGTAGCGGGCTTGGCCGCATCCGCCCGCCACAGGCGCACGGCGGCCGGATCGGCGAAGCAGAAGGCGCCCGACCGGCCCATGTCCACCAGCCAGAGATTGGGACGATGCGGCGGGGCGGGCGGCGCGTCGCTCACATTGCCCCGCACGGCCCCGGTGCGCGCCCGTCGCACCCGCTTGGTATCGAGCAGGGCGGCAAGCGTCACATTGCCTGCCGGCGCAGCGCCGGCCGCGACGGTAACGCCGAAACGGCCCGGCCCTCGCAAGGTGCGGGTCCCCCTGGCGTCCAGCAGCGTGACCACGTCGCCGGCCTTCAGCACCAGCGACCCGCCATCGGCCAGCTTGCTGCCGGGACGGTAGGTCGCGGCCGACGGCCCCGACGCGCGCACCACCATTGTTTCGGCTGCCGCCGGCCCCGCAAGGCCCAGACCCGTGCAAAGCGCCGCCACGGCCCAGCACGCCCTTGGCCGCCGCGGTCCCCTAGCCCAGAGCATAGACTCCTCCTTCCCCAAGATATTCATAGCGATACACGAGATTGGCGATCGCCGCATCCTCCGGATGCCGCTGCGCCAGCGCGCGCAACACATCGAGCGCCCTTGCCCGGCTTGCCGGATCCTCGCCATCAAAGGCCTCCAGGGCTCGCGAAAGCGCCTCACACTCTTCCACCGGAAAATCGGGGGCGGGTTCGAACAGGTCCACGGGCGTCGCCCGGCCACGCAGCCTGACCCGTCCCATCGGCCGCCACCAGTCCAGCCCGGACAGGTCCTTCGCCTCGCGGCTCACCAGCACCTTCGTTTCCAGCGGCTTGTTCGCTGCCTCCAGCCGGGACGCCGTGTTCATGCTGTCGCCCAGCGCGGTATATTGGATGCGCCCCTCGCCCCCGAAATTGCCGACGATCGAATCGCCATGATGCAATCCGACCCGCGTGCGGCCGATCGGCGGCACGCCCGGCGGCAGGTCGCGGCGAAAATTCTCCCCCGCCTGCCACATCGCATAGGCGGCCAGCGCGGCATTGCGCCCGTCGTCGGGCCGCGCGATCGGCGCGCCCCAGAAGGCAACCACCGCGTCCCCCACGAACTTGTCGATCGTGCCGCCATGCGCCAGCACCACGTCGCTCAACATGTCGAGATAGCGGTTGAGCAGGTGCGCGACCATTTCCGGCGCGATGGCATGGCTCAACTTGGTGAAGCCTTCGAGGTCGGTGAACAGGGTGAAGATCGGCCGCTTTTCACCATGGAGCGCCAGCTTTTCCGGCTCGGCCAGAATTTGCGTGGCGATGTCGCGGGGCAGATATTTGCCCAGCGCCGCCTGCGCGAAGCGGCGCTGCTGCGATGTCACCGCGCGCGCCGCCGCACCGACGGCGGCGAAAGCGATAATCCAGCCCAGTCCCCAACCGGCGGCGGGCAGGCCTTTCGTGTCCCAGCCGCGCGCCTGCAGCCACAGCGGCAGCCCGACGATCGCGACCGCCTGCACCGCCAGCGCCGGGGCCAGCCAGAACCAGCGTAGCTCGGCGAGGCTGGTCAGCGTCGCGGCGAGCACCACCAGTCCCGCCGCCAGCCACAGGGTAGCGCCCGGCAGAGCGGGAAGCCGGGCGCCGTCCAGCAGTTGCGCCAGCATCGTGGCATGGACTTCAAGGCCGATCATCGTCGATCTAGCCTGGCGACCCGATAGCGGCGTTTCAAACTGGTCGATGTCGACGATGTCGCCGCCGATCAGGATGTGCCGCCCCTTGATCATCGGCGCCAGCGCCGGCGCCATGGCGGGATTGGCCATCAGGTCGATCTGCAGGCTGGGGATCACCGGCTCCTCCGATCCGTCCGCCTGTGCGAGCGGCCGGCGAAAGCGGATGGCGCCGCGATAATCGTGGAACAGCGGCGACGGCTGCATCGCCAGCGACAGCAGCGGGGGCTGGCCGGCGGTGGGCCGGGGCCAGCTGCGCGCGACATTGTCGGCGTCCGTTTCCAGCCTGATGCTGGCGGGGCGCACCCTGGCTGTCCGTGCCCGCGCGATGAATTGGTCAAGATAGCGCTGCTGCTCGAAGATGATCTGTTCCTGATTGTCACCCAGATTGGCATAGCCCAGCCAGACCGGCGTCCGCATCGCCTTCAGCGTCGAAAGCAGTTGCGCGTCCTCGTCCTGCGGCTGGTCGAACAATATGTCGATGCCGATCGACCGGGCGCCCATCCCGTCGAGATTGCGGAGCGCCCGCGCCAGCAGTCCGCGGTCGAGCGGGGACCGCTTTCGCGTGGCGATCAGCGTCTGGTCATCATAGACCAGCATCAAAAGGCGATTGTCCTGTGCGACGCGCGGCGCGAAGGTCGCGGCGCGCCAGTCGTAAAGGCCGCGTTCCGCGTCGGCCGTCGGCATCTCGCGCTGGGCGCCTACGGATCGCGTCCAGTCCCATCCGGCGACGAACAGCGCGATCAGCAGCAGCAGCAGCGTGCCAGCCAGACGCCAGCGGCCCGCATCCTGCACCACCCGCGCACCCCGGCGCAGCAGGCGTCGCGATGCCATGCAATCAGCGCCGGTCAGTCAGCGGGCGCGCGCCATCGCCGACGATCGCGAAACCTGACCAGTAGAAGGGATGTGACGTGTCGGCATCGTCCATCAGGCGGATCTGCGCGGCCCTGAGCGCCTCGGCCACGGGCTGTTCCGGCGGGGCCGCGAAAAGCCCGCCGATCAGCCTTTCGGTCGCGTGATAGTCCTCCGGCGCCGGCCAGTGGCTGGCGATGACCGACCGGCTGCCCGCCCCGATGAAGGCGCGCACCAGGCCGTCGAGCGCGCCGCCACCGCCCGAAAGGCCGGCCGCCCGCGTCGTTTCCACGCCGGCCGCCCCGGCCGTGTCGCAGGCCGACAGCACCACCAGGTCGGCGTCCAGCCTCAGGTCGAAAATCTCGCCGAACTGCAGCAGGCCGTCCGACGTCCTGTCCGGGGCAAAGCTCGTCAGCAGCGCCGGCCGCGCCGGACAGCCCGGATGCGGCGGAGTGACCAGGCCATGCGTGGCGAAATGGAGAATGCGGAACTGGTCGAGGTCGCGCCGCGCCATCACCGCATCATCCGTAAACGCCGTGCCCGTCATCAGTTCACTGCCCTGCGCGCCGATGGCCTGCGCCGCCTGCCGCAGTTCGGTGGCCGGGATGGGGTGGTCCCATTGGGCGGGCGACCAGCCGCAATCCTCTCCTGCGGCGGGCAAGGCCGCCCGCGCCGGCGCAGCCATGCGGGAACCCGCGATCGGGGCATTGTCGCCAAAGCCGATATAGCTTTGGGCCGCTGTCGAGCGCGGTGCCGCGCGGGCGTCGCGAAAGGCGCGGGCCGACAGAGCCGTGCTCACCGCATGGTCGCGGCCAAGCCAGTCGACGCCGCGAAAGTCGAATTCGTCGCCGCCTTGGGCCACCCGCGCTTCGTAGGCGTCGACGCCGGGCTGGCTGGCGACCAGCAGGTTGACGGGCAGCTGCAACATCGCGCCGTCCGGTTCGAAGATCAGGTGCCGGACCGGCGCCAGCCGCTGATCGACGGGACCGAACAGATCGAGATAGAGGCTGCGCGCCACCGGCAGATCGAGCGCATAGGTGGTCTGGACGCCGTTGACATCGATGGAGATCGTCTGGCGCAGGGCGGCGACCTTGCGCGCCACCTCGCTGGCGCTGGCGGCGAGCCGGTAACCGGTGGCGCCCTGCCCGTCGATCCAGATCGCGAAGAGCGCGTCGCCCAGCTGGGCGAGCTTGTAATAGCCCTCCCCCGGCTTCAGCGTTGCCTGCATTTCGGCGAGCGTCAGCACCTGCGGGCTGACCGCGCGATATTGGGGATAGGCCGCCAGCGCGGCGAGAGTCGCGGCCTGTTCGCCAGCAAGCGCGTCGATATCGGCCTGCTCCCGCGCCGCCTCCTCGCGCGCGGCCTCGTCATCCTTGCCTGCTTGGCTCAACTGGGCGAGTGCAATGCGGCTTCGCTCAATGTCGCGCGAAAGCGACACGGACTGGCGAAACAGCCGCGCCGCCTCCGTCGTGCCGCCGGACAGTTCGCGGCTCAGCAGCTCCAGCGTTTCGGCGGCGCCGGGGCGAACCAGCAATTGCGATGCCTCGAACAGGTCTGCGGCCAATTCCGGCCGCTTGGGCATTTCTGCCGCCAGCAGCATGAAATAGGGTTGTAACTGGTTCGCCATCCCGGTCAGCGCGCCACGTCCCGCCTCCGTCGAGGCAAGGATCGCGCGATAGGTCTTCAATGCGTCATCGGTCCGGCCACGCCGCGCCAGAAAGGCGCCCAGCCGCGCCCGCGCACCATTCAGCGCCATGGTTTCGGGATATTGAGCCGCCAGCAGGGCAAGCGCCTGGTCCAGATAGGATTCGGCCGCGCCATATTCGCCGTCGGCTTCATGGGTCAGCGCGATCTCGCTCAGCAACTGGGCGCGCAACCGGGTGATCGAGGTTACCCGCCCGCCCCGGATGGCGACCGCGTCGGTCAGCGCGGCGGCGAGAACGGCGCGCGCCTCGCGCGGCTTGCCCGACAGGCGCAGGATCGTGCCACGCAGCTGCTGCGCCTGCGCATCGAGTATGGCCGCCCGCTCGGCCGGGCTGAGCTTCGTATCCTGACGCACCCCCAGCGCCCGCGCCTCCGGCCCGCCGCTGCTCAATTCCGCCGCGACTTCGGGCGGCAATGTCACCGCGCCATCGCCGATGGGAAGCGCCGCGCCGTCTTCGGGGGAATGGTCGAGCAGCGCGAGCGCGCCGGCGAGGTCATGGCGATTGATATGATGCACGACTTCAAAATTGCGGCGCAGGCGCAGCTGGACGGCGTCGGCGGTGGCAATCCCGCGTGCCTCTGCAAAGGCGGCGTCGGCCTGGTCGAAAAAGCCCAGATTGGACAGTTGCAGGCCGCGATTGACGAGATATTCATGCGCCCGGTTCGCGCGCTCGGCCGCCGTCAGCGATCGAGCATCGGACTCATGGGCAAGCCGATCGGTCAGGCTGTCGAAAAATTCGGCGGCCTCGGCATAATTGCCGGCGGCGTTGCGGCGATAGCCTTCGGCCAGCACCGTCTGCGGATCGAGCGTCGCGGCCTGCATCCGGGCGAAAGCCGCGCTGTCGGCCGCACCCGTGGTCGCGATATCGACCTTCCCCGGCACTATATGGTCCAGCATCACGGTGCGCAGGCCAAGGTCGAGCGCGCTGCCATAGGCGGCAAGGCCCTGCGCGACATAGAGCGTCTTGCCGCGTTTCAGGACAAGGATGCGATAGTCGCCGACCGGGCCGCTGCAATTGCGGGCGGACGCGGCGCCGATGTCCGGCAGCGTGACGCCGCCAGCCACGCCGCAATTGACCGTTTCCCGGCGCGATGCGGCCAAACGGTCCATCAGCGCCGCTTCGCCGTCCTCCGGACCGCTGCGAAGAGCGTAGAGCTGACCCACCGGCCGCGCGGCATCGCGGCAGACGATGGTCCAGGCGCGATCGAACATGGTGCGGCCGGCCGGATCGCGGTTGACGCTCTGGGCCTGGCAAAGGGCGCCATCGCCCGATCCGATGCGAAAGCTGTCCCGCAGCAGCGGCCGATCATCCCGGCCCTGCGCGCAAAGCGCCACGGACGCACCAAGGACGCCCAGCGCGAACAATATGCGACCCGTTTTCCCGACGACGCTCAATGGCTTAAATCCCCCAGCTCGCCGACTTTATCCGTACGAGCGCCTCGCGCGCGACCCTGCGCGATCTTCATAGCGCGGCCGTGTCGCACCGCAAGGTCAAAAGCCCGCGCGCCCTAGCGTCATGTCAATTTGCCACCCATCCAGCGGCCGTCCGCGCGCCCAAGCCGCGGAGCGCGCCAGAGTTTAACCTGGATCAAGGTAAACCTTTGAACTGCGTTCTTTTGAGGAGTTCGTTCTGTATTTATCCGCGCCAAAACCAGTGAAGCTGCGACAGCCCGCTGCACAACTGCCACCTATGGCGCCTTCAGCGCGGTCGTCGTCATGCCGATGTGGCCGTTCCCGCCGGGCGGGACTCCCTGAAAACGACAACGGGTTCAGCGCTTCCCCTTGCCCGGCTCCCCAGGCATAGACGCGGCATGGAACCAGCACATGATCAGGGCAATCTTCTGCGCCTGCCCGAACGGCAGGATGGCGAAGAGCGGTTCGAGGACCTGCTGCGCCGGCCCGGCGTCAGGATCGAACGCATCGTGTCGCGCGGCCATGTGACGCCCGTGGACCAGCCCTATATCCAGGATTGGGACGAATGGGTGCTGGTCGTGGCAGGTGCCGCCGAACTGCTGCTGGAGGGTGTCGGTATGCACCGGCTTGAACGCGGCGACCATCTGCTGATACCCGCAGGCGTCCCCCATCGTGTGACGCACACGGATGACCCGACCGTCTGGCTGGCCGTGCACATCGGCGAGCCTGAGGCTTAGGGAAGAATATCGAAGCGCCGGTCGATGCCGATCCGTTCCAGAAAGGCCGGATCATGGCTGACGACCATCAAGGCGCCGTCATAGTCGCGGAGCGCCTGCTCCAGCAGTTCCACCGACTCCAGGTCCAGATGGTTGGTGGGCTCGTCAAGGATCAGCAGCCAGGGCACCCGCTCACCCGCCAGCATGCAGGCAAGGCCCGCGCGCAGGCGCTCGCCGCCGGACAGCGCCCCCACCTGCTTCAGCGCGTCGCGGTTGCGAAAGGCGAAACGGGCGCAGGCGGCATAGGCATGCTGTTGTTCGAGGCGCGGATTGAGCCGCCGGAAATTGGCGAGGATCGTCGTGTCGGGGTCCAGCAGCCCGACATGCTGGTCGAGCAGCGCGATCTGCCCTTCGACGCGGCGCACCGTCCCGCTGCTCGGCGCGATCGCGCCAGTCGCCAGCTTCAGCAAGGTCGTCTTGCCCGCACCGTTGGGACCAGTGATCGCAAGCCGGTCCGGGGCCCGCAGGTCCAGCGTCCAGGGACCAAGCCGACGCCCGCCCAGCTCGACCGTTGCCTGGTCGAGCGCCAGCAACCGAGCGCCCGAGGGAAGGCCGCTTGGCGGCAGCTTCATCGTGAGCGGGGTCAGCACCTCTACCCGGGCGCGGGCTTCTTCCGCCCGAGCCGCCGCCTCGCTGATCTGCCGCCTGGTCAGGCGCCGGACATCGCCGCCGCTATTTTCGGCGCGCGCCGCCTGGGCGCCGAGCAGGATCCTGGGTTCGGAACCCCTTGCGGCGAAGGCGCGCCCCGCCTTGTCGCGCCGCTCCTTCGCCTCGCGCTGGCGCTGCGCTGTCCGCTCCGCCGCGCATAGCGCTGCCTCTGACCGGCTGAGGTCGATGGCCGCCCTGTCCCGTTCGGCGTCACGCAGCGCGGCGAAGGTCGACCAGCCGCCCGCGACGATGCGGATGCCGACGGGCGTCAGTTCGACGATCCGGTCCATCTGCTCCAGCAGGTCGCGGTCATGGCTGGCGACCAGCATGCCGCCGCTCCAGTCACGGACCAGGGCGTGGATGGCCGAACGGCCCGCCACGTCGAGATTGTTGGTCGGTTCATCAAGCAGCAGCACGTCAGGCCGTTCGATCAGCAGGCGCGCCATGCCGATACGGCTGCGCTCCCCGCCCGACAGCGATCCGATGCGGCGGTCGAGCGCGAGACCGGCCAGGCCGACTTCGGCCAGCGCGGACTCCACCCGCGCCTCCAGCGTCCAGTCAACAGCCTCGAAATCATCCGCCCGCCCTTCGCCGGCGAGGATGCGCTGAAGCCGCGCCCAGCCTTCGCCGATGCCCAGCGCCTCGCCGATCGTAACCTTCTCGGGCCACTCCTGCGCCAGCAGGCCGACCGACCCGATGCGCTGCACGGTGCCGGACGCGGGCTCGGCCTCACCGGCGAGGATATGGAGGAGGGTGGACTTGCCCGAACCGTTGCGGCCGACCAGGCCTACCCGTTCGACGCCCAGGGAAAGTGTAAGATTATTGAAAAGAATCCGGTGATCAGGCGTTCTGACGGATACGGAATCCAGCGTAAGAAGAGCGGACATGAAAACTCGCTGATGCGGACGGAACAGGAAAGGCTGCGCTGTTCATCCGATCGTCCATTGTCCTGCTCCTTCTCGCTGTGGCGACTGATCTAGTCGCGCGGGTGAACGGACGCAAGGCGTTCGCGCAACGCGGGAATGTTACTGTAAATCAGTATAGCCGTTCGCAGGCCAATGTGATCACGCGGGCGGTGAAAGAGGCATCAAGGCGGCGGCCGAAGGACTGGCGGACTCAGCCCTGGAAGCGGGAGGAACCGCCAAATATGTCGCTGATCCTTGTCCACGCGCAGATATCGCGGTTACTTTCGGCTAGATCCGCTTCAATACCTGTTCGACGCTGTCATCCGCCGTCGCCGCCTTGCCCGCTTCGCAACCTACTTCCTTTTCCAGCGCCGCGCGAATGTCTTCCACTTCGCTGGACGTGCGATGCTCGATCCCGATAAATTGTTCCCGCGCGGGACCGAGCGCGCGGATGACCTCGTCAAGTTTGGCCTGCAAGGCCGCCGCGTCGCGATTCTGGCTGTTCTGGATAAGGAATACCATCAGAAAGGTGACGATGGTCGTGCCCGTGTTGATGATGAGCTGCCAGGTGTCCGAATAGTCGAAAACGGGTCCGGTCACGCCCCAGACGATGATAACTGCCAGCGCGCAAGCGAAGGTGAGCGGCTGGCCGGCCGCCCCGGAAATGCGCGTTGCGATGGCAGTGAAGATACGGTCCATGTCCTGCTTTCGATCTGGTGCTCCGGTGAAGGGAACCGGCAACACTCGGAAACATTCAACTACCGAAATGATCAAAAGTGCCGTTATCAAGACTTCAGGCTATGCCATTTTCACGGTAGCGCTATGCCTGGCCATGGGCGTCGTGCCGTCCATCATCGGCATGCTGTTGCGCTGGTTGTCCCCCGCATGGAAAAGCACGAGCGGTAACGCCTTTTAAGCCACAGTTCAGCCGCTTTGCGCCATGCTGCAAGTCAATGCCGCCCTGGCTGGAGGATCATATTCCTTGAAAAAAATCTGCGCCGCCGTCCTTGCCGCGCTGCTTGTTCCGCCTGCGCTCGCCACAGTCGCCCGGGCCGAAACCTATTATGTGGATTCGCTCCGCGGCGATGATCGCTCGGCGGGAACGGCGCCCGCGCAGGCGTGGCGCAGCCTGGCACGCGTGCGCGACTTTCCCCTCCGCCCCGGCGACGAAGTGCTGCTGGTCGCCGGGTCGACCTGGACGGAGCCGCTGACGATCACCCGATCGGGTAGAAACGGAGCGCCGATCACGGTCGCCGCGACAGGCACGGGTCCCCGGCCCCGGATCAACGCGGGCGGGGTGTCGTCTTATGGGGTCGGAATCATCAACGCCGCCTATGTGACCGTGCAGGGGCTGGAGGTGACCAACGACGCTCCCTCTCCTGCGCCGCGCATCGGCGTGCTGGTGTCGGCGGAAGATCGCGGCGTGACCCGCGGCATCCGCATCAGCGGCATGTACATCCACGACGTGCGCGGAACCAACGACCGCAAGGACAATGGCGGCATCGTCTTCCGCGCCGCCGGGCGGCGGCTGGCGACGCGATTTCACGACCTCGCGATCGAGCGCAACATCATCTGGCGCGTCGACAGGTCGGGCATCGCCGGCATCAGCGACCGCGTGTCCAAGACCGATTGGTTCCCAAGCGAAGATGTCGTCATCCGCGACAATTATCTGGAGGATATGGGCGGCGACGGCATCGTCCCGCGCGGCACGGACGGGGCGCTGATCGAACATAATATCGTGCGCTATGCCGGCAGCCGCGCCCGCGGCTACAACGCAGGCATCTGGCAGTGGAGCACCGACAACAGCCTGATCCAGCTCAATGAAGCGGCCTATACCCGGACGCGGTATGACGGACAGGGATTCGATTCCGACTTCAATTCGCGGCGGACGACCTTCCTCTACAATTACAGCCACGACAATGCCGGCGGTTTCCTGCTGATCTGCTCGCCCCGGCGGGACGACAAGGACAATCTGGGCAATCGCGGGACGCGCGCACGGTTCAACGTCAGTCGCAATGACGGCAGCCGGATATTCCAGCTGTCGGGCAACGTGACCGACGCGAAGATCGAGCGAAATGTCATCCATGTCGGCAAGGCGATCGACGTGCAGATGGTGGTCGCGACCCAGTGGGACGGCTGGGCGAACGACGTGCATTTTGTCGACAATCTGTTCAAGGTCGCCGGCACCGCCAGATATGGCAGCGAGGTGGGGCGCAGCGGCCCGGATTATCTTATCAAGGCGGGTTTCGATCCCGCCGGAATGATCCGTTTCAAGGGCAACAGCTATTGGGGCAGCCATGTCGACCTTCCCGAGGGCGGCGTCGCACCGGCTCCCCTACTGCTGGAAGACAGGAACGCCGACTGGCAGGTGCCGGTTTTCGACCCCGCCCGCCCGGACGGCTTTGACGAGTTCCTGCAACGTCATCGCAGCTGGATGCTGACGATGCTGAAACGGGAACTGGGCTTGCCTGTCCAGTTGCAGGAGCCCCGCCGCACGGCCTTTTTCGATGCGAGGCGGTGATTTGCTACCGATAGCCGCCTGTGCCAGGAAGCGGCCCATTGCGCGGACGGAGATTACACCCATGGATTTTGACGACCAACTCCGCCGCTATTTCGGATCGGCCGACCTGGACGCGGTACCGCAGCCGGCGTTTGCCGCTGGCGTCGAACGAATGCGCGTCGACTTCGGTCTGGAACGCGACCGGGGCCGCCGCTTCGCCCTGTGGTCGCTCCTGTTCCTGCTCGGATCGGCGCCCGACCTGGACGCCTTCGATGATCCGGCGGACCGCAACGCCGCGCGCGACTTCATGGAAATGATGGAAGGCGAAGGCTGACAAAGGCCGCCCCCCGACAGGGCGATCCACAGGCCAATTGACAAGCTGCATCCGCCGCTGAAACGGGATCGCGCGGTCGAGACTGCATCCATGACTGATGAGACAGCCGAGAAGTCCTGCGACCGCAATGCGTTCCGCGCATAGCGCACCAGGGATAACCTGCTTTATCGACGTGCCCGATCAGCGCGCACGCTCTCTGCTGGGTTCAGCGACGGCCGCTCGGCCCGGAGCGCAACATCCACCAGATCAGCGCCGCGAACGGCGACCAGCCATCCCCGGTCGGCAAATGCTTGAGGCCACAATCATGCGCCTCTCCCGCGCGCCAGCGGTCGCGGGCGACGGCCCGATCCCGTGCCCGCTGTTGCCGACGGCGGAGGCGGTCGCTGTGCGTTCCCGTAAGGCGCACCTGGTGCTCAAGCGGCATGGCGGCGTCCTCCTGCGATATCCGAATAGGCTGCAAACAGCCGTTCGAAATGTTCGTCCATCGTCATGACCGACGCAGCTGCGCGGATCGCCTGGGCGTGCTGGGCCTGCGGATCGCCGGCCATGAAGTCACGAATGGTTGCGGCCAGACTATCGCCCTGCCGCGCCCGGTAGAGCAACCCGCCGCCGCTGCGCGCCTGGTCCGACGCGCCGCCCTCGTCGGGCACGATGACGGGTACGCCACTGGCCCGCGCTTCCGCCGCGACCATACAGAAAGTCTCGGCTTCGCAGCCATGTACGAGAGCGTCCGCGCTGGCGAGCAGTTCTGCCAGCATCGCCCGGTCATGCATCGGCGCCAGCAGCTGGATATGCGGATTGTTGGCGGCCGCGCGGCGCACGCGGGATCGGTCGCGCCCGTCGCCTACAAGCACCAGCCCGACCGGGCTGACATAGCCGGCCGAGGTCACCGCCTCGATCACCATCGGCCAGCGCTTTTCCGGCGCATGCCGCCCGATTCCCAGAAGCAGCGTCGCGTCGGGACCCAGGCCGCACCGTTCCAGCAGCCGGGCGCGCAGCGCGTCATTGCGCCGATCAGGGCTGAAACTGCCCGGCTCAACCCCCATGGGCAGCGTGGCCACGCGGTGCAGACCGCCGGCGATCAGTCGCTGCGAAAGACTGTCGCTGGCGCTCACCACCAGGTCGAAGCTTTCGTCCAGGCGGCGCAGGTGACGCCAGAACCAGTCAAAGCCGCGGTCGATCGTTTCACGCCGCAATATCTGGCCGAACCAGCGATAGGCATAGGCGGACAGGGGGTCGGCATGCATGATGAGCGCACGCGGCGCGGCTCCGCGCCAGCGCGCGACCATGCCGGCGCTGGACCATGGCGAGGATGCTTCGACCAGATCCGGCTGCAACCGGTCGAGCATCGCATGCAAGGAGCGTTCGTCGTCGAAATAGGAATAGCGGCGGTCGAGGGGGAAGCGGCGCGCCGGCATCATCACGATCCGCCCACCGCCGCTTGTTTCCATTACCCGTTCGCCGTCCGACGGAGCAAGGATGATCACCTCATGCCCCGCCGCCGCGCCCGCATGCAGCTTGCGCTCAACATAGGTCTTCACCCCGCCCCCGCTGGGCGAATAGAAGGCGCAGACGTCAACGATGCGCATCGGCTGTCTCTTTCAGGGGGCCGAAGGAAAAAAGTCCACGGCGATAGTTCACGATGATCGTGATCCGCGTAGGGCCGGAACCGACCGGGGCGCTCGCGACGGCGGCATGCGGTTTGGACATGCCAAGGCGTGGGTTGTGGGCAAAGCCGATACCGTCCATCGACAGGGTGAAGCGGCGATTGGCGTCGCGGTCGTGCAGCAGGCTGAGCGCATAATTTCCGGGACCTGGCGCACGGATGCACAGTTCGACCGGCCCGGTTGCGGGCACGGGCACTTCAACCCGGCGGAATGCCTTGCCCGCTGCAAGCAGGACGTTGTCGTCGGCCAGGAAATCCGTGTCGTTCGCTGGATAGAGTTCCAGTTTCAGCTGGCCCCTGCGATCCTTCAGCCCGGCCACCTCGACGAGATAGGCCGATCCGTGCTCGTTGGGGCGACACTGGCCCTCCGCCTTGCCCAGATCAGGCGTAGAGGGCATGAGCGCCGTCAAAAACAACAGTGAGATCACCGCGAACGCCCCTCTTTCAAAAGTTCAGATGCGCCAAGGCCGATGCCCAGCAACAGGTGCGCCGCCAGTGTCAGGGACGCCATCAGCGCCATCGCCGCCACGATCTCGCTATTGCGGCCGATCAGTAAGGCCGCGATGCCGGCGAACACCACATCCTTGTTCGGCAGGAAGGGCAGGCGCGATATCAGCTGTCGCAAGGTGCCGAGCAGAATCCACCAGCTCAGCGCCACGACAGGCAGCAGCAGGTGCCACATAATGGCCGACAGCACGATCTGCCCCACGACGCGCAGAAAGTGGATGCCCGCGACGATCCACAATTCCTCGCGCGGCAAGGTGAAGAGCCGCCGACGCAGCATCATCGTGACTATCGACGTCAGCAGCACGAACAGGATGGAGCCACCGACCTCCCAGCGGTTTACGCCAGCGTCCACGGCGCTCAGCAACGGGAAGGCGAGCGCCACCATCACCAATGTGACGACATTTCCCACCAGCGCCGACAGGATCGCCACATCCTTGATCGCGCCGAATGGGGCGGTGGTGATCCGACTGCTGCGCCGCGCCCAGGCGTAGAAATACACCTCGCCCAGATAGCCGAGCAAAATCTCGTTGCTGACCAGCTTTCGCAGCAGCGCCAGAAAGCCTTCGGCGGGGATCGACCAGAGGCGGCGGAAAATAACCCATTCGGAAAATGGCCCCGCCAGATAGTTGAGGCCGAAGATCGCCCAGAAGAGCGGTGCGCTCGGCATCAGCGCCCAGAGGCTACGCGGATCGAGATGGCGGAACTGCGCCAGCGCCACGACGAGGATCAGCGCCGACAGGAGTGGCCCTGCCCAGCGCGTCCAGTTGCGGCCCGATTGTATCAATGGCGCCGGATCAAGAACGGGCGCGTCCACCAAGGGGACCATTATGCCGGTGGGGGTTTCGCCAGTCATGTGCTGCTCGTCATGGTGAGGGAGGTCGCGCGCGGATATGCCTGACGGCGCGAAAGGGCGGCGAAACGGTCCACATAGGCCTGCGCCACATGGTCAAGGGTGAAGCGGCGCGCCTGATCCAGACTCGCTTCCGGGTCCTGAACAAGCGCCCTGGCATCCGCGATCGCGCGAGCCATGGCGTGAAGGTTGCCCGGCGGGACCAATTCCCCCAGGGCCCCATCGCGCAGAAGCGGCCGCATCGCGCGGCTGCAATCGGTGGCGATGATCGGCATTCCGACAGCCAGCGCCTCCAGCACTACGGCTGGCATGCCTTCAAAGTCGGAGGACAGCAGCAGGATGTCGGTCGACCGGAGTTGCGCCGATGCTTCGGGCACATGCCCGGCAAAATCCACCCGATCGACGATATCTAGGCGTGACGCCAGCATGGCGAGAGCCCTGCGCTCGGGCCCCTCCCCATGGATGACCAGCCGGTCCTCTCGACAGGAGCCAGCCGCAAAGGCCTTCAGCATCAGCGGGAAATTCTTCTGCCGTGCCAGCCGGCCGATCGCGACGAAGCGGCGGCCCACGTCCATGGGATGGGGCGGCTCAGCGGCAGCCGCCGCGCGAAGCCGATCGATCTGGGTACTCGACAGGGCGGGCGATGGTATGACGCTGATAGAGCCCGCGCGGGGTATAACCCATTGCGCGATCTCCTGATCGAGTCCTGGCGCGATCGCGACGAAATGGTCGATGAAACGGCCCTGGATACGCAACCACAGGCGATAAAGCATCCGCACCGGCCAGCACATGTCCAGTCGCTCAAGATCATTGCTGATCTGGGCCAGGATCGGCGGACAGGCACTGCCCAGCAGTAGCTTCATCGCCACTGCCACCACCGCATAGCTGTTGCCCGCGCAGAACAGAGCGTCGGGGCGCATGCGGCGGATCACCGCCGGCAGCGTCGCGATCATCCACAGCGTTTCGAAGTCAGCGGCCGAGAAAGGCGGCTGGCGCGGGACATGGCAGGCAAGGCCGGTAGCCAATTCGTCGCGCATGGCGCCATCGGTTCGACCTAGAAAGAGCGGCGCGTCCACCCCCTGCTGCCGCCACTGGCGCACCAGCCGGAGCGCGACGCGCTCGACACCGCCGGGTTCGAAACTGTGCAGGAAAGTGAGGATGCGCACGGCTCGGTCCTCAGACCGCAAGCAGCGCGTCGTAGCGCGCCGGCACATGGGTTCGCCGCATGCGCGCCAGTACCCGGTCGATGCTGGCCAGCAGTTCCGGCACATGCGCGTCGCCCGGATGCACCGCGACCCGCGCGACCGGCGACCGGCGCAGCAGCGGCGGCAGCAGCCGCGCGGCGAGCAGCGACGAGGCGATCCGCAGCCGGCTGCGGCTCGCCCAGGTGATTACCGGACCTCGTGCCAGCACCCGTCCGGAACTGGGTTGCCAGACCTTCATATGATCTTCCGCCAGCGCGAAATGTGCCTTTGCCAGCGCATCGAGAGCGGGCCGACCATAGAGCCATGCGGGCGCCACGAAACCTGCGACGGGGCGGCCGGTAATCTGTTCGACCAGGTCGCGCGCATCGGTCATGCGCCGCGCTGCGGTGGTCTCGTCCAGACCCAGAAATTCTCCTTCCCCAGCCGTCATATGTCGCGCCTTGAACCTAGCGACAGGCTGGCTATGGACCGTCATGTCCTTATGAAACCAACCATGTGCGAACATACTGACGCCATGGTCCGACCATCCCCTCAGTCGGTCGGCAAAAGATGAGTGCGGATTGATGGGATGCTGACCCCAATGGTCGGGCACAACCAGCATGGCGAGATCGCGCAGTTCGACATGGCGCGACAGGCGCTCCAGCAGCAGGTCGATCTCCGTTTCGAAACGGGGGCCAACATCATGAATCGAAAGCAGAAGTCTTTTCATGGTGTGGGCCAGTGCCATTGAAGCTGTTTAGGGTGCGACGGCGCTATCGTCGCTTGTCATGACCTGTGTATTACAGGGCCGCTGATGTGGTGAATTTGCCACTTCATTAAAATGCCGTAATGCCAGGGCGAACTGGCCGCGGCTGAGCGTTCTCTGCACTCCCCACCGCGTCCGGCCGACCTTTCCGTGCGACGCGCGCTCAGGCTGACGATATTGGTCTTAGTCCGGCGCCGTGCACGCATGACGACCGGCGATCGGCCTTCAAATCAGCCGTTGGCCGATCCCGCCACCACACTCTTCACCCGGCGGGGTCCTTCGAGGGGCGTCGCGTGGCGATCAAGGGAAATAACGCCGCTGCGTTCGTTCCAGGAATGAATAAGGGCAGGGACATTTTCCGAAGGCGTCGGCCGGCCGAAGAAGAAGCCCTGAGCATAGTCGCAGCCCAGTTCCCGGAGACGGATGGACTGGCCCTCTTCTTCCACGCCTTCGGCTACGACCTTCATGTCGAGCGCGCGGCCGAGCGTAATCAGCGCAGAGACGATGGCGCTGTCGCCGTCGCGCGCGGTGACGCCACTGACGAACGAGCGGTCGATCTTGAGCGTGCTGACCGGCAGCGAGCGAAGATGGGACAGCGAGGCGAAGCCGGTGCCGAAATCGTCCAGCGCGAGCGGGATGTTGCACATGTGCAGTTCTTCAATAGACCGGCGGACGGTATCGGACCCCGCGCCCAGGAACACGCCTTCGGTAATCTCTATCTCGATCGAGGCGGGCTCGATCGAATAGCGGGCCATCGTCTCCATGAGGCGAGGGGTAAAGCGTTCGCGGCGCAACTCGGCGGAAGACACGTTGATCGCGACGTGACCAAAGCCGAGGCCACGTGCACGCCACGCAGCCATGTCCGCAAAAACCTTGCTGGTCATCGTCTGGCCGATCATGTCGGCCACGTCATGATCGTCGAAGGCGGCATAGATCTCGGCCGGCGCGCGGATCGTGCCCAGCGCGTCGCGCCAGCGCAGCAGCGCTTCAAAGCCGACCAGTTCGCCCGTCTGCAGCGAAACCTTGGGCTGATAGTAGGTCAGGATGGTGCCGTCGCGCACCGCAGTGCGGGCGCGGTTGATCATCGCGACGCGTTCCTGCATGTCCTCCAGCAGCGACTGTTCGAACATCTGCAGCCGCCCGCGTCCCAGCGACTTGGCGCGATAAAGCGCAAGGTCGGCGTGGCGCAGCAATTCGGTGGCGACACGCCCGTCATCGGGGAAGGTCGCGATGCCGATACTGACCCGGCATTCCAGCGATCGGCCCATGGCATAGAGCGTCTCGCGGATATTGAGGGCCCTGCTGCCGAGTTCGACCAGCTGTTCCCGGCTGCCTACACCCTCGACCAGGATCGCGAATTCATCACCGCCGAGCCGCGACACCAAGGCGCGGCCGGCAAATGCGTCCTTGAGGCGCGAGGCGAAGCTCTTGAGCAGTTCGTCCCCCGCATGATGCCCCATCAGGTCATTGACATCCTTGAAATTATCAATGTCCAGCAGGAACACGCCCAGCTTCTTGAAATCGGCCAGCGCGTCGGCAAGCGCACGATCAAGCGAGGCATTGAACATCGCGCGATTGGGCAGTTGGGTAAGGGAGTCATGCTCGGCATTCCAGCGGATCTGCTCTTCGATCAGCACGCTTTCGTGGATATCTTCGGTATAGCCGTACCACCTGATGATCTGGCCCTTGTCGTCGCGACGCGGATAGGCCTGGGCGCGCATCCAGCGATACTGGTCATTGACCATCAAGCGCACCCGCACATCAAATGGCTCGCCGGTTGCGTGCGCGTGGGCGATGCACGAGCCGACCCTTTCTATATCATCGGGATGGGTCGCTGCCAGCCAGCCGTCGCCGGCCGCCTCGTCGCGTTCCAGCCCGGTATTTTCCAGCCATCGGTCAGTAAAGTCGATGATGCGACCTTCCGCATCGGCGATCCACGGGAGCTGAGGATTATATTCGACGATGAAGCGCAGATTTTCCTCGCTCCGCCGCAACAGATCGATCTCCGTCCGCTCGCCGGTCACATCGACCAGCACCGCACGGGCGTGGCGCCCGCCCACGGGATCCTCGATCATGCGGGTCGCAACCCGCACATGCCGCATCTCGCCGGCACGGTTCTGGAGGTGCAGCAGCGCCTCGCCACGGCCCGACGCACCCGTCGCGCGGATCAGCCGCTGAAGCGGCGCGCGCAGATCCCGCCGGACGCCGCGGAGCCAGGACAGCAGCCGCTGCGGCTGGTTCGAGCCGAAGAATGACACCGCCGCCGAGTCCGGATGGATCAAGCCATCCCGGTCCACCAGGCAGCATGACACGCCCGCAGACGCCAGAATATCCTGGTCGCCGTCCATCGGACCCGGCCCGTCCCGCTTGCTTTGGTTGGGTGGCCGCGATGATGTCCGGTCGGTCATTATGCTCCTGTTGTCGGCACGTGCGGCGCCCCCCTATATTGGTCACCAAGCCGTCAATTTTTTGCTAACGGCTAGCAGGGAAAGCCGCGCTTCCCCTTTCGATCATCTGCATTAAAACACTGGATCAAATCAGAATTTATAAGCCAGGCTGATGCCAAAGGTGCGCGGCGCGCCATAGGCAGCCGTCCGCGGCACGCCGATCCCCGACCGGTCGTCGGCATAGGTCTTGTAGGTCTCGTCGGTCAGATTATCGACCCAGGCGACGATGCTCCCGGGACCATGACGGACGCCGACGCGCAAGCCGAGCAGCGTTCGCGGATCGGACTTGAAGGCATCGCTATTGGTCGGCTCGAAATAGACGGTGGAGCGATAATCCGCATCGCCGCGTGCGAAGATCGTACCGAAGCTTACCGGCACTTCGTACTGGATAGCGCCATAAGCGGTGAAGTGCGGCGCCAGCACGAGATCATTACCCGCGCAGTTCGTGACTCCTCCCCCCACCGACTGCGGCACGCCGCAATTGTCGAACCGCTTGTAATGGGCGTCCAGAACCGCGGCGTTTCCTTCGAGCGTCAGCCGGGGCGAGAGGGCCAGCGACAGCTCGCTCTCAATGCCTTCGATCCGGGCCTTGCCCGCGTTGGTGAGCGCCAGTCCGTTACCAAGAACCTGCGATATCTGAAGCTGGTCATAATCCGTATGGAAGGCAGCGACATTCAAACGCGCCCGATTGTCCAGCATCACTGCCTTCAGGCCGACCTCATAGCTCGTCGCCTTTTCCGGCCGTGCGGTCAGCCCGGCAAGCGAGGAAGCAATGTCGACATTATAGGCCGCGCTCTTGAAGCCGCGCGAGAAGCGGGCGTAGAGATTGGCTTTGGCGGCGACTTCATAGGATATGCTGGCGCTGGGCGACCAGTCATCGTCGTTCGATCGACCGTTAAAAGTCAGATCAGGGAAGCCCAAAAGGGGGAAAATGCCGGTCACGTCATTCTGGGCGAACTGCGCCCGCTTCTTTTCCCTCGTATAGCGGACGCCGCCAGACAGGGTGAGGCGGTCGGTCAGCGGATAGTCGAGCCGCCCGAACAGCGCGCCGCTCTGCGTCTTGACGCTGCCACGGGTAGTCAACACGGGCGAAGCCATTATGCCGAAGGGTGCCAGCAGATCGGCGCCAAGTCCCAGCCCCCGGTCAGTATGCACCGTCTGGTCGAAATAATAGGCGCCGACCAGGTAGCGCAGCTTGCCGGCCCCGCCGGCGAGCCGCAATTCCTGACTGAAGAAGCGCGAGGAGTCGCTGAAATCGTCGACGGACACGAAGTCGACCTGTTCCTGGTCGTCGTCCAGCGATGCGTCATAGGAGGAATGGCGATAGGCGGTGATCGATGTCACGGTTACATCGTCGGACTGCCATTCACTGGTCAGCGAAATGCCCTGGCTGTCGCGGTTGAGCCGGTTGGGCCGGTTGTTGTTGATGCGATGCGGATGCCGGGACGGGAAGTCGGCCGGATAGCCCGCCAGCACATCCGCCTGGAAAAAGGCCGGCGTCCCGCGATCGCGCAGCCCGTCCCAGCGTAGCAGGAAGGACAGCTGATCGGTCGGCGCATATTTCGTCGACAGACGCCAGGTCAGAAGGTCGGTCGAACCGGCGTCCTTGCCGCCCGAGAGATGCTTGTAGAAGCCGTCCTGCCGCGTATAGGCAACCGCGCCGCGCACCGACAACTGGTCGTTCAGGCGTGCGCCCATGGCCGCCTCGCCCCGCCAATAATCGTAATTGCCCGCATCTACCCGAACGGACGCGCCCGGATCGGCATCGGGCTGCTTGGTCTGCACATTGATGACGCCCGCGATCGTGTTCTTGCCATATTCGGTCCCCTGCGGACCGCGCACAATTTCCACACGATCAATGTCCAGCAAATGCTGAACAAAATTTTCCGGCCGTCCGACATAGACGCCATCGACGTAAATCCCGACGCCGGTTTCCAGACCGATATTGCGGACCAGTGTCGAAATGCCGCGAATCGAAATTTGCCCCTGCAGCTGACCAGCAATGCCACCGCTGATGTCGACATCAGGAGCGAGGCGGGTCAGGTCCGTGATGGTCTGGATGCCCGCCGCGACGATCGTGTCCCCGGAAACACTGGTGACGGAAAGCGGTGCGGCCAGCAGTGTTTCAGGAACTTTGCGCGCTGTGATGGTGATGTCCGCCCACGATCGATCCGCGGCGGTCCCCCTATCATCGCCTGCCTGCGCCCAGGCAGCGCCCGTGGACAGCAGTTCGGCCGTCAGTGGCGCAATCAATGCCCACTTCCAACGAGATATACTGCGTGAATTCGCCATGACCCTAGATTATCCGTTATATTTTGTCGATCCCGCCTCGCTCCTAAACATGGTTGGTAAATCACGCGTTAAATCCGGTATGCGTATGTCACCGGATCGGACCGGTTGCCCTGCCTTTTCAGGCTCGGGCCATCTCCACTTCCATCCGTCGGAAACCATTCACGAAATTCGCGTGAACGCGCCGCACCTCGCCCACCACATGCACCTGCAATCGACGCTTCAGCAATTCCTCCAGCAGGATGCGGATCTGTAGTTCGGCCAGCCGGGCACCAACGCAGCGGTGGATGCCGTGCCCGAAGGAAAGGTGCCGCCGCGCGTTGGCGCGCGACAGGTTCAGCCGGGCGGCGTCGGGGAACATGGCCTCGTCCCGATTGGCCGAAATATACCAGAGCGCCAGCTTGTCGCCCGCCGCGATCTTCTGTCCGGCCAGTTCGCAATCGACCGTGGCTGTGCGGCGCATGTGAGCAATGGGTGTGTGCCAGCGGATGATTTCCTGAACCGCGTTGGGCAACAGGGATTCATCGGCCTGCAACTTCGCCCGCTCTTCGGGAAACTGGTCCATTCCCAGCACGGCCGCGGACATGCTCGTGCGGGTCGTGTCATTGCCGCCGACGATCAGCAGGGCGAGGTTGCCGATGAATTCCATCGGTCCCATCTCGGACATGCTGTCGCTGCGGATCATCATGCCCAGCAGGTCGGAGCCGTCGGGATGAGCGCGGCGCTCTTCCCACAACAGGTGGAAATAGGTCGCCATTTCGGTCAGAACCTCGCGCCGTACCTGGAAAAGTTCGGGGATTCGCGCCGCCTCCATATTGCCGGCCCAATCGGACCAGAATGTCAGAAGGTGCCGATCCTTCCAGGGAAAGCCGAGGACCGTCGCCAGCATGCTGGTCGCCAGTTCGATCGAAACCTTTTCGACCCAGTCAAAACGGGTGCCGACCGGCAGGCTGTCCAGCACCGCGCCGGTATGGGCCCGCAGCTTGACGGCAAGCTCGGTGATGTGCGCCGGAGTAAATGCGGGGGCGACCGTCTTGCGTTGGGCGCCATGCTCGGGTTCGTCCATGGCGATGAACATCGGCAGCTGAAACTCTTCGCCCGGCGCCGGGTCGGCAATGGTGATGCCACCATATTTCCAGGAGGAGGAAAACAGGTCCGGCTTGCCTTCCACTTCGGTCAGCAGCGCGTGGGAGCAGATGTTCCAGTAATCGCCATAGGCCGTGCCCTCGACGCGGTTGAGGGGCCCGGTGTCGCGCATGCGGCTGAAAAGCGGTTCCCATGTGGCCTGCGAATACAGCTCGGGCCGGCTGGTGTCGTCGGGATGGGCGGCCCCGGCCTCCTCCTGCCCGTGGGCGGCCAGCCATTCGTCTACCGCCTGATCGGCGGACGGCTCGGTTCGATATGTCGGCAACATGGCTTTTCTGGTTCATCCTTGTCGTTGATCGCCGCGGAGGGGTTGCTCCTCCGGCACCGACCTTTTGATTTTCCCTGCCGATGTCAAGCGCGTGGCGGAACCGCGACGCGCTTAATCAGCTTTTAAGACCTGCCGGGCATGACGGCAGCAATTGCCGCGCGAGGTCCCATGAGCGAATATCTCCCCAGTCTCCATCTTCGCGCCGGAAATTCCACCACAGCCGCTGATTTCGTCGCGCATGTCGACAGCATGTTGACGATCGACAGCCTCGTGAACCGCTTTAGCGAAGCGCTCGGACTGCAAGCGGTCAGCCATGCTTGCTATGCGATCGACGGCGAGGATCGCCGCTTCCTGTTCGGCGAGGCCGGCCTTGGCAGCGCCGCCATCGCGGCGAGGCCGGTCCTGCCGCCGCTATGCTTTCCCGTCACCGGTTGGGACGAAAAGCCCTATGAGGTGGACATCATTCTTTCCGGAATGCTGGAGACAGGTGTAGAGCGCGCCAATCTGCACGCCATGGCGGTACTCTATCTTTGCCGCGGCATCGCTCTGCTCGATGCCCGGGAGGATGCCGAGGACGAGGCCCTCACCGAGACGGAGCTTTTCTGCCTCGACCAGCGGCGGCGCGGCCTGTGCGATCTCGACATTGCCGAGGCGCTCGATCGGTCGGTACAGGCGGTGAAGATCCATATCCAGCGCGCGCAGCGCAAGCAGCGCGGTTGACCGCATCAAGAGGCGGCAAAGATAGCGGCGCCGGCGATTTTTTCGCCGGCTCAATCGCTTGCCGCGACAAAGTCGATGACGTTGCGTGGGAAATATGCTACCGGCGTCGCCGCTTCAGGCGGGGGCGACGGGGTTGATTCATCTGGTTTTGAAGAACAATTCCGCACTTTACCAGGACGAGATCACAGACCTGCACCAAACCCGCGCGGAGGTGTTCGTCAACCAGCTCGGCTGGGATCTCCGGGTGAAGGACGGGTTGGAACATGACGAATATGATGATGCGCGGGCAAGCAACATCATAGGCTTTTCGGCTGACCGACGGGTCGTGATGGGGTTGCGTTTCCGTCCCACCGATGACTGTTCGATGCTGCTCGATCATTTTTCCCATGTTCTGCCAGCGGGTATCCGCCCGATTGACGACGGGCGCACCTGGGAACTGAGCCGGGGCTTCTGTATCGAACGCGGCATGAAGCGCCACAATCTGCGGCGCAAGGCGGCCTGCATGATCGCGCCGCTGGAACTGGCCTATGAGGCGGGGATCGACCGTTGCGTCGGCTTTACCGACGTGCGGATGCTCAGCTTCTGCTACGGCGTGGGATGGAAGCTGACGCTGCTTGGATCAGCAATGGATTATGGTCAGGGCGAAGCGGTAGCCTATGAAGTCGAAGTATCGCGCGAGGCGCTGGACGACATGCGGCAGATGTGGGGCCTGCCCAGGCCTTCGCACATCCGGATCGACAGCCTGATGCCAGGAGAGCAAAGCGTGCATTGCGCCGCCGACCGGCTGGCCCGCGAAAATCCGGACCTGCAGAAGATCGCGGCGCAGCCGGAGATTCCAACGGCACCGGTGCCGCCTTCGGTCGGGGCGGCGGAGAATTATTATGGCAGGTTCGGGACAACCCGGTTGGCTGCAGGGGGGCAATGATGAGTGCGGATGTGATCAGGCAGGTGTCGGCGGAGGAAGTGGAGGGCTGGATCGTGGCCCGCATTGCCGAAATGGTGAATATGGCCCCCTCCGCCGTGTCCGCCGACGCGCCCTTTGACAGTTTCGGGATCGATTCCGCCAAGGCGATATCGCTGATGGTGGAGCTGGAAAACTGGCTCAACCTGCCCGAGGAACTGCCGCTGGAACTGCTGTTCGAGGCTGAGGCGATCCGTGACGCGGCGCGCAACATCGCGGCAGCCGTTAACGAGATGGCCGCCGGTCAGGCCCAGGGAAGCGCGGCGCGATGATCGAGGAAGCAGAGGTAGAATTCGGCGGATCGGCCGCCGCGATCCGCCACCATTATGATGTGGGCAACGATTTCTATTCGGCCTGGCTCGACCCCAGCATGACCTATTCCAGCGCGATGTGGGATGGCCTGCCCAAGGACGCCCCGCTGGAGGACGCACAACAGCGCAAGCTGGACTATCATGCCGAGAGCGTCGGCGCTGGCGAAGGGATGCGCATCCTGGACGTGGGCTGCGGCTGGGGTGGCATGATGCGTAACCTGCGCCGGACGCATGGCGTCGCGGAGTGCGTGGGCCTGACGCTGAGCGAGGAGCAGCACGCCTATATCACCCAGCTTGGCGATCCGGGCATCAGCGCGGTGCTGTCCAACTGGGCCGACTATCGCCCCGACCGGCCGTTCGACGGCATCATTTCGGTCGGCGCCTTCGAACATTTCGCCCATCCCCGGCAGGATGTCGACGAGCGGCGCGAGGTCTATCGGCAATTCTTTCAGGCCTGCCGTGACTGGACCAGCGGCAAGGGGAAGCTGTCGCTGCAGACCATCGCCTATGGCAAGATGGCGCCGAAGGATGCGAACCCGTTCATCACTGACGAGATCTTCCCGGCCGCGGAGCTGCCGACGCTGGAGGATATCGTCCTTGCCTCGCGCGGGCTGTTCCGGGTCGAACGGCTGCGCGACGACGGGCTGGACTATGCCCGCACGTGCGAGATGTGGAGCAACCGGCTGCGCGGCGCGGTGCGCAGCGGCAGGGTCGATCCGGCGGTCGATCCGGTGGAGAAATATTCCCGCTATCTAAGGATGTCGGCGGCCGGGTTCCGCATGCGCAAGATCGGCCTGCTGCGGATCGCCTTCGCGGCCGATTGATATCCCCGTCCAGACCTGGCTCCGGCCCGGAGGAGCGGGCCGGATCATGAATGAAATAGAGAATTGCGGGCGCATAAAAATATGAACATCGACTATAACCGTTCGGTTATCGATATCATCCTGGAGCATGAGAAGGACGTTCCCGACCGGCCCGCGCTGATTCTGGACCAGGGGGACGGGCCGCAAAGCAGCCTGACCTATGCCGAGCTGGCGCGGGAAATCCGGCGGATGGCGGGCGCGATCGCCGCCCAGGGGCTCGCGGGGCGGCGCATCGCCCTGCTGTTCACCGCAGGGACGGAATTCGCGCTGTCGCTGCTCGCCTGCTTTGCCGCCGGCAGCGTCGCGGTTCCGATAGCGCCCGTCGGCAGGCGGCGGGCGCGGCTGCAGAATATCCTGGACCTTATGGCCGGGATCATGCCCGATTGCATCCTGCTAGACGACAGCATGGCGGGACAATTCGGAACGGAACTGGCCGCCGCGACCGCGTCCGGGCCGGTCCGCTATCTCGAATTCGCGACGCTGGCCCGGCATCAGGGCAGCGAGGGCTTTCCGCTGCCCCGGATCACGCCCGATCAGCTGGCGGTGCTGCAATTCACGTCCGGCACCACGTCGGCGCCCAAGGGCGTGATGATCACCCATGGCAACATCATCGCGAACGAGACGATGATCCAGGCCGCCTTCGGCCACGACCGGCATTCCCATTTCGTCGGATGGGTGCCGCATTATCACGACCAGGGCCTGTTCGGTAATATATTGCAGCCGCTGTTCCTGGGATCGACCTGCGTTATCACCTCGCCCGCCGCCTTCATCAACAAGCCGATGTCCTGGTTGCAGCTGATTGCCCGCTATGGCGCGCATACCAGCGGCGGACCCAATTTCGGCTATGACCTGTGCGTCGATTTCGCCGAGCGGCGGGGCCTGCCGGATGTCGACCTGTCAAGCTGGCGGGTCGCTTTCAACGGCGCCGAACGGGTGCGCCCGGCGACGCTCGACCGCTTCGCCGAATGTTTCGGCCCGCTGGGATTCGACCGGCGCGCCTTCCTGCCCTGCTATGGCCTCGCGGAATCGACGCTGGTCACCATCGCGGTCCCGCCCCGGAGCGAGCCGCTGGTCAAGCGTTTCGACAGCCGTGCCCTGGCCGCCGGCCGCGCGGAAGAGACGATGGCGAGCAGCGGTAGCCTGGACCTGGCCTGCTGTGGCCCGGCGATGGCGGGCGCGGAGGCGCGGATCGTGGACCCGGCCACCGGGCAGCCGCTGCCCGATGGTGCGATCGGCGAAATCTGGCTGCGCGGCCCGCACATCGCGACCGGCTATATCGACAATGCCGCCGCGACAGACGCGACGTTCGGCGGAAGGCTGGACGCGGGCGGCCCCTTCCTGCGGACCGGCGACCTCGCCTTCAACAGCGCGGAGGGCTTTTACATCGTCAGCCGCCTCAAGGACATCATCATCGTGCGCGGCCGCAACTACGCGCCGAGCGACCTTGAACATATCTGGTCTGAGATTGCGGGAACGGTCGGCCAGGCCAGTTCCGCCGCCGTCGAGGTGGAGCGCGAGGACGCCCAGCACATCGTCCTGATCGCCGAGGTGAAGCGGGCCGAGGCCCGCGACCTGACCGAGGAAAAGCTGCAGCAGATGGCGGGGCGGCTGCGCGCGCTGGCGATGGAAAGGCTGGAACTGGGCGTCACGGACCTTGTGATGGTGCCCGCCAGCGCGATCCCCCGGACGACCAGCGGCAAGGTGCAGCGCAAGCAGGGCGCGCGGATGCTGATGGAAGGCGAGCTGACGGTGCTGGGCGCGGCCGGTCCGCTCGCGCCGGTGCTTCGGCCTGATCGGGCGGCGGTGGCCGCTTCCTGACCGGCTGCCCCGCGCCACCGCGTCACCAGCGCCGGGAGAGCGACACCGTCGCCGCGCGCGGGCGCAGCGGCGTATATTGGGGACCGGCACGAATGGAAAAGGGATTGCCGAAGGCGAAGCTGTCGCCACGGATGTCGAACAGATTGTCGATGCGCAGCCCCAGCGTCCACGCCCCCCGCACCGCCCCCATGTCCATGGCGACGACCGTATAGGGTTCCATGTCGCGGTCGAGGTCGTCGTCGAAGCTGAGGCGCGCGCTGCCGACATGGTTGAGCTGGATCGTCGACTGGCCGCTCCATGATCCGGCGATCCAGCGTTTGGACAGCGCCGCGCGCGCCGTGACGTCGGGGGTGATCGGCAGGCGCCTGTCGTCAATGCGCGTGCCGTCCTCGCTGCGCGTCAGGCGGCCATTTTGCGCCAGCCCGCCCAGCGAAAGCGAAAAGCCCGCGCCAATCTGCCAGTCCACGGTCGCCTCTATCCCCAGGATGCGGGCGCGGCCGGCATTGCGGGTACTGACCAGGCCGTTCGGCAGCAGATAGTCGGACTGGATTTCCATCCATTCGGTGAAAAAGCCCCCGGCCGCCAGATTCAGGCGATC
Organism: Sphingobium mellinum; assembly: GCF_037860795.1. Taxonomy (NCBI): domain Bacteria; kingdom Pseudomonadati; phylum Pseudomonadota; class Alphaproteobacteria; order Sphingomonadales; family Sphingobiaceae; genus Sphingobium; species Sphingobium mellinum. The sequence goes on from NZ_JBANRK010000007.1 coordinate 83,221, forward strand.
ACCCCAGAAGCCGCGTCGAAAACCAAGGTCCAGCGTCCCCAGTTCGTCCGCGTCGAAATGCCCCGAAGCCGTCATCCCCGCTGGCGCCAGTCCGCCCGGACGCATGGCCCGCGCGTAGCGCAGATAGACAAGGCCTCCTCCCGCCAGCGGGTGAGACAAGGCGAAGCTGGGCGACAGGATGATCTTGTCCAGTTTCTGCCCCGTGCCCCGTTCCCGCTCGCGGGTTTCGTCCTGGCTGATCGAGCGATAGAGGCGCAGGCCGAGGGTTGCGTCCCATTGCGACAGCACCGGCCGGGTGATCTCGCCGAACAGGGCATATTCCGTCACCTGCCGGTGGGTCTGTTCGACCGTGAGCGGCCCGTTTCCTTCCGCCGTCATCGTGGCATTCCCGCCAAGGGCAGCGCGCAGGAAGGACAGGCCCGCCACCCAGCGGCTGTCCGTGCCCGAAGACAGCCGCAATTCCTGGTTGAAGAGGGTATAATGGCGATGTTCGTTGAACGTCACGGGACCCGACAGGCCGAACAGGGAGGCCGCGGCGGTGGCATCCTGGACGTTTTTGAAATCCTGATCCACATAGCTGGTGGCCGACAACAGCCGCAGGCCCCCCAGCGGCCCGGACAGCGTGGCATGCGCCAGGCCAAAGTCATTGTCGGTCGGTTCGGCTATCCGGCCCTGCCGGCGCAGGGATTTGTCCGACGCGAGCACATATTGGCTGTCGCGCAGGTTGATGCTCTGAAACATATAGCCCGCGTCGACCGACCAGTCGCCCGACGGCAGCCATCGGACGGAAAGGCGCATGCCACGGGTTTCCGCCGCATTGCTGTCCCTGCCCCGGGGCTGATCGTCGATCCAGCCGGGGTCGAGCGAGCGATAGCCCACCGCGCGAACGGCCAGGCGGTCCCGGATCAAGGGGACGTTGACAACGGCTTCCTCCCCGGTGCCGGTGCCGCCATGGTCGACCGCGACGGCCGAAAGTCGCGCCCATGCCGACGCGCCGCCCAGGTCCGGCCGGCGGGTGACAATATGATAGATGCCGCCCAGTGCGCCCGAACCGTAAAGCGGCCCCTGCGGCCCTTTCAGCAGTTCCACCCGGTCGATGTCGACCAGCCGCAGGTCCGGGTCCGGCGCGTTGAAGGTCGCGCGCGCCTCGTCGACCTGGACCGAAACCGACGACTGGCTGGGACCCACGAAGGGACTGTCGGCGACACCCCGGATGAACTGCCGGTTCCGGCCCGGCCCCAGATTGGTCATCGCCAGTCCTTCGACATCAAGGCCGACGTCGCGGCTGGAAAGCGGTCGTGCCCCGGATTCGCCCTCGCCCAGCGGTACGACAGCCACCGCCATGGCGACGTCGCCCAAGGATTGGGGCCGCTTCTGCGCGGTGACGACAAGTTCTGCGCGGGCAATGGCGGGAACGGTGCGGGCCGCCGGGCGCCGTGTACGCGCCGCATGGGCGGATCGCGGTTCCAGCCTGTAGAGGCGCGGCCCGATCCGCACAGCCTTCAGGCCCGATCCTTCAAGCAGCCGGCGAAGCGCCGCATCCGCGCTCATCATGCCGCGGACCGCCGGGGCGGGCATCGACGGCAGGTCGCCAGGATACCCCAGCGACAGACCGGCTATCGCGGAAAAGCGCGTGAGGCTGGCGGCAAGCGGGCCGGCGGGGATGTCGAACGGGTAGCGATCTTCCCGCGCCTGGGCGCACGCGATCCCGAAGCGGCCCTCAGGGAGCAGCCCCGCCAAGGCGCACGACGCCATCATCCCCCGGACGAGGGGCAAGGTCCATGATCGTCGCCAGATCCTGAACCAGCCTGGATCCGTCGCCGATGACCAGCGTGCCCGAAAAATGTCTCTTCTCCAGCGAAGCATCAACGATGATTTGCCGGCCGGAATAGCGGGAAATATCCGCCGCGACGAGAGGCAGCGGCGCGTCGGTGTAGGAAAGTCGTCCCGAACGCCAGCTGCCGACATTCGATGGTGCAACGGACGCCATCGAAAGGGTGCCGTCTGCCCCGCCGGTCACCTGCTGCCCGGCGCCAAGGCGCAATTCCCCGTCCGCCAGCGTCGACCGGACCGTCACCGTTCCTTCCGCCACGGCGACGCGGAAATGGGAGCCTGACAGGTTGACCGAAAAATGCGTGCCGATATCGCTGATGCGATAGGGGCCGGCCTCGATCGTCAAGCTGCGGTAGGGGTCGTGCCGGACGTCGAAATAGGCTTCACCGCTTGCCAGCTGAATGCGCGGGTCGTCCTTGCCTCGCACGACGATGCGGCTCGACGGCGATAGCAGCACCTGCGTCCCCCGCCCCAGCGCGACGGAGCGGGTCGAACCGGCGGCGGCCAGATAGGTGGCCGGCGGCGCCTGTGTCGAGCGGAGCATGGGCAGTCCCACGACAAGGGCGAGCGCGGCGGCGATCCCGCCGCCCAGGGCCCAGGGCCAGCGGCGGGCCCCGGACGCGACCGTCACGGAAGGGGTCGGATCCAGCACCTCCCCGAGCGCAGCGCTGTGATCATCGAGCAGCCGCGCCGTCAGGGCGACGGCGTCGAAAGCCTCGCGGTGACGCGGATCGGCCTCCAGCCAGGTGATGTAACCGTCCCAGTCGGCATCGTCGCGCTCCAGCGCCGCCAGCCAGACCAGCGCGGCGTCGAGCAGCCCTTCATCGATGTCCGACCGCGCGATCACGGGCCAGTCCTTTCCTTCCCTGTCACATTTGCGAGACGGCGCGCCTCATTCGTCACCCCAGCTTGAAACGGAGCGGCGCAAATATTTCATCGCGACAGCCATGTGCTTTTCGACGCCGCTCTTGCTGATGCCCAGCTGCTGCGCCACCTCGGCATGGGTGAGGCCGTCCAGCTTGTGCAGCTTGAACGCGCGGCGCGCACCTTCGGGCAGGTTGCCGATCGCCGAAGCGAGCAGCGCGACTTCCTCGCGCGCGATCATCAGTGCCTCGGCGCTTTGCCTGTGATCGGCGGGATCCTCGCCGGGGCGCGCGAAGCCGGTTTCCTCGTCCGACCAGCGCCGTTCCCGCGCCATGCGGCGATGCCGTTCCCGCCGGCGGTCGATAACCAGATTCTGCGCCATGCGGAACAGATAGGCCCGGCCGTTTTCAACCGGCCCGTCCACCCGCTCGCGCACCCGCAGCCAGAGTTCCTGCAACAGGTCCTCCGCCTCCACGGGGTCGCCAACGCGCGCGACCAGCAATCGGCGAAGCTCGGCGCGATGCAGCCCGTACAGCGTCTCCACATCCCGATCGCGCTCGCAGTCCATGCCGCCTATCTAGACGGGTGGCGAGCATTTCGGAAAGGCCGTTTCCGCACCGGGACACTATTCTTCTTCACGCCTTGCCGGGCCATTGCAAAAATAATTTCGCGATCGTCATAGGCCGACTGTGGTGAGCGGCGCGCCGTGCCGTCGAAGCTGCATGCGCATCGGATTCCTGTTCAACCACGATCAAATTCACCAGGTCGCCCACAGCCTACCCATCGCGATAGCCCTGGCCAAGGGCGGCTTTCCCGGAGAGATCATCGTCGCCACCACCAATGACCGGCTGGCCGCCGAGGTGGAACGGCTGGCCGGCGAATGGCTGGGGTCGTCCATCCAACATGTACGCCTTGCCCTCTCTCCCCGGTCGGCGCGGCTGGCGGGCCTGCTGGGACGCATGCTGCCTGCGGGCAAGCTGCTTTTCTATCGCGACAATCTGGATTTCTTCCGCAGCCTGGACATGCTGGTGGTCGCCGAAAAGACGTCGCTGCTGCTCAAGACCCGCTATGGCCTCGACAAGCTGTTCATGGTCCATACGCGGCATGGCGCCGGCGACCGCGCCATCGGCTTCGACCCGGCGAGCGGGCGGTTCGACCATGTCCTGTGTTCAGGGCCAAAGGTCCGGCGCCGCCTGATCGTCGAAGCGGGCGTCGACCCGGCCTCCATCAGCATCGTGGGCTATCCCAAGTTCGACATGGTGCGCCAGACGGGACGCCCCCGCATGGCGCGGGATCGGCCAGTGGTGCTCTACAGCCCGCATGTGTCGCCACACCTGTCATCCTGGTATCGGCACGGGCGCGCGGTGCTCGATCATTTCGTGCGGCATGACGATCGCGAACTGATCTTCGCGCCGCATGTCATGCTGTTCGAGCGGCCGTTCGTCCTCACTGTCGACAAGCTGACGGTGAACCGGGCGGGCAGGATCGACAATCGCTACCTGCATGGTGACAACATCCACATCGACCTGGGCAGCCGCGCGTCCACCGACATGAGCTACACGATGGCCGCGGACATCTATCTGGGCGATGCCAGCAGTCAGGTCTATGAATTCCTGCTGCATCCGCGTCCGTGCATCTTCCTCGACAGCCACGGCACCGACTGGCAGAACGATCCCAATTACGCGCACTGGCATGCGGGCGAGGTGATCAGCGATCCCGCTGAACTGGGCCCGGCGCTGGAGCGGGCGGACGCGCTTCACCAGAGCCGTTATCGCGCGGTACAGGAACAGTTGTTCGCCGACAGTTTCGACCTGGACGGGCGTCCTTCCTCGGAACGGGCGGCCGAGGTGATCGCGGCGCTTGCCGTGCGACAAGCCGCCGGCGTGGGCCGCACCGACGTTCGCGCGGCATGAGCATCCTGCTGACGATCATCATCCCCTATTACAACGAACGCGATTATCTGGCGGCAACGCTTCGGTCGCTGGGATGTCAGAGCTGTCGCGATTTCTGCCTGATATTGGTGGACAATGCGTCCACCGATGGCAGCGCCGAAATCGCCCGAACTGTCATGGCTGACTATCCCGACATTGCGACGCAATTCTTGCATAATTCCTGTCCTGGCCAGCTGCCAACGCTGGAACATGGATTGGCCGCCGTCACAACAGCTTTTGTCGCGTCCTGTGACGCGGACACCATCTATCCGCCCCATTATGTCGCGACCTGCCTCGACCTGTTCCAATGCCATGATGGTTCCCGCCCGGTCGCGGGCGTGATGGCGATAGATTTATATTCCCCCGCTGGCAGTTCGGCTGCCAAGCGGCGCATCGCGAAAATCATGCGCAAATCGCGGATTTTCTCCAGTCAGTGCCATGCGGGCGGATATGCGCACGCCTATCGGACAGACTTGTTGCGGAGATCAGGTGGCTTTGAAAGTCGGGGTTGGCCCTACCTGCTCTACGATCACGAGGTCTATGAACGCGTACGGGTGCACGGCGAAATCCGTTACAGTCCAAATCATTATTGCTTCCCATCCGAGCGGCGAAGCGACAGAAGGAGCGTCAGCTGGAACTGGCTGGAGCGCACTGTATATCGCTTCACGCCCGGACCGTTTAAGAATTGGTTCTTCTATCAGTTCCTTGCCAAACGGCTCGCGCATAGAGGATTGGTGCAAGTGAAACTGCGGGACCGCGATTTCTAGGCTCTCCCGTGCAGACGTCATGGAGGCAGCAAGATTTCGACCCGTTCAGTACAAGCTTCAATCACAAAGCGCATCTTCAGGGGAATGGGACTGGTGCTCGGCGGCAAGGCGGGCGCGGGGGTCATCAGCCTTGTCTATCTGGTCATAGCCGCCCGCGCGCTGGGGCCACGCGACTATGGCATATTGGTGCTCGTCCACGGCTATGTCACGGCGGTCGTCGGCATTATCGAATTTCCTGCCTGGCAGGCGATCGTTCGCTATGGTGCGGAAGCGCATGAGGAAGAAGCGCCCCATCGCCTCGCCCGGCTGCTGCGCTTCGGCACGATGGTGGAGTTGCTAGGGGGCGTCGCCGCCATCATCGCGGCGATGGTGCTGGCGCCGCTGGTCGGGCCGCGCCTGGGCTGGCCGCCCGAGACGGTGGCGTTCGCCATTCCCTACAGCTTCGCCGTGCTGGGATCGGTGCGATCGGCCCCCGCAGGCTATCTTCAGCTGATCGACCGGTTCGACCTGATCGGCCTGCACAATATGGTGCAGCCTCTGGTCCGGCTTGCGGGAGCCGCACTGGCGTGGCTGCTGGGATGGGGCCTCAAAGGATTTCTGGCTGCCTGGCTGGCCGCGGCGATCGCTGAATTCGCGGTGCTGTGGATCATGGGCCTGGTCTGCGCCTATCGGCGACTGGGACCCGCCTTGTCCCACCCCGAAAAGGGCAGCGCGGTCAGCGACAATCCGGGCATCTGGCGATTCCTGGTGGCGAGCAACGCCGATGTCACCTTGAGCGAGCTGGCCGGCCGCATCGCGCCGCTGGTGGTGGGCTGGGTGCTGGGGCCGGCCATGGCGGGCCTGTTCGCCGTCGCCCAGCGGGCCACCGTCATCATCGCCCAGCCCGCGCAGATATTGGGCAATACCGCCTATGCCCAGCTTGCGCGCATGGTCGCGGCGGGCGAAGGCGGCGCGCCGCTGCGCCGGACGCTTGCCCGCGTGATCGGCATCGCGCTGGCCGCCGCCGCGCCGGTGGTCGTGATCGCCGCCCTGTTCCCTACGCCCATCGTCACCCTGCTGGCGGGGCCGGCTTTCCGCGCGGCGGGCGCCGTCATGGTCGTGCTGATCGCGGCGCGGATGATCGCGGTGATCGGACCGCCGTGCAGTTCCGCCCTGTCGGCGATGGGATATCCCGCCCTGTCGATGAGCGCGAACCTGTTCGCCAGCCTGGTCTTCCTGCCGGTGCTGCCGCTGATGCTGCAGAGTTGGGGGCTGATGGGGGCAGGTTTTCAGGCGGTCGGACAGGCGCTGCTTGCCAGCATGCTGCTTGCGGGTCTTGTCTGGCGCCGGAGCCTCGCCCATTGAGCGGCATGCGGATCGCCTATGTCATCAATTCGGTCGAAGGCGGCGGCGCGTCCCAGCCGGTGCCCGCCATCACGCGCGTGCTGCGCGATGCCGGAGCAGAGGTGCGCGTCTTTGCCCTGACGCCGCGCGACCGGCGCGGCCTGCCCGCCATGATGGAAGCCGGGCTGGACCCGGTGGTGCGCGAAGGGGGATTGACCGATCATGTCGCCGCCGCGCTCTGGCTGCGGCGTCAATTGCGGGACTGGGGCGCAACCCATGTCTGGACCTCGCTCAGCCGGGCGACCATCCTGGGGTTGATCCTGGGGCCGATGCTGGGACTGCCGGTGATCTGCTGGCAACATGCCGCGTTCCTCAAACCCTGGAATCGGCGGCTGATGCGGCTGCTGGGTTCGCGCGCGCTGCTGTGGATCGGCGATTCACGGTCGGTGACGGCGCTCACGGCAGAGCGGCTGGGCGTGCCCGAAGCGCGCCTGCGCTGCTGGCCGATCTTCGCGGCCGATCCCGCCATGCCGCAGGCGCGCGCCTGGCAGGCGGGCGAGCCGGTGCGGATCGGCACGCTGGGCCGGCTGCATCCGGTCAAGGGCCATGACGTGCTGATCGCGGCGCTCGCACGGCTGAAGCGCACCGACTTCACCCTGTCGATCGCCGGCGACGGCGCCGAGCGGGAGCGGCTGGCGGCGCTGGCGCGGGACGCCGGCTTGCCCGTGGACTTCACCGGCTATGCCGACAGGCCGGGAGACTATCTGGCGGGGCTTCACCTTTATGTGCAGCCGTCGCGATCCGAAGGATTCTGCATCGCCGCTCATGAAGCGATGACCGCCGGGCTGCCGGTCGTTGCATCGGCCGTCGGGGAGCTGCCCTATTCGATCCGCGAGGGGGTGACTGGCCTCACCGTCCCGCCGGGGGACGCGGACGCGCTCGCCGTAGCGCTGGCACAGTTGCTGGATGACCCTGCCCGGCTGCGCCCGATGGGCGAAGCGGCGCGGAGCGACATGCTCGACCGTTTTTCACGGGCGCGTTTCGCCGCGACGGGCACGGCGATCCTTACCGAAATCCGCCAAGCCCGCGCCTGACATCCAGCATCAGCCCGCGGAGCGACCGGTCGATCCGCTTGACGTCGAACAAGGTCACGTCGCCGCAGGCGGCCAGCGTATGCATCCCCCGATCGAAGCCGTTGGCCGACGCCGGCAGCCGCAGCCCGTCGCCCGCCTCGGCCACGAACGCCGCCTCGTCGAGACGATCGATCCACAAGGGTCGGATCGCCCCGCCATAGGTCGCCGCGCAATCCTGCACCGGCAGCATGATGCGCCCATCGATCACGGTGGGCGTGCCCCCGGGCCGGGTCGATCGCCGGTCGATCCGCACCGGATTGCCGGGATGCGCGCGCCACGGCCCGCACAGCCTGTCCGCCCAGGCGACATGGAGGTGCGCGATCTTCGTCAGCCGGGTGGTGGCGGGCGAATAGAATAGCCACCATCGCCCCTCATGCCGCAGGATGCTGGCGTCGACCGGCACGCAGTCCAGCGCGATCCGGCATTCCGCCCGCCAGTCGGCCAGCCCGCCATGATCGCGATAAAGGGTCAGCGCGCCCGAGCGATACGCTTCGGGCAACATCCATGTCGCCCCTTCGCCGGCGAAGACCTGCGGATAGGACAGATGCCATGGTTCCACCAGGCAGGGCTGGCGGCCGATCAGGCGCATGTCGTCGTCGAACAGCAGCCGGTGGATCGTCCCGTGGCGGGTGCGATAGTCATAATGTTCAGCGAAGACATGCAGGCGGGACTGATCGTCGCGCCAGCCGAAGGGGTCGGCCAGGAACTGGAAATCAGGCTCCGGCGCGATCCAGGTCACGGGATCGCTGATGCCACCCGCCGCGATGATGGCGGGCAGCGGCTGTGCCACAAGGCCGCTTTTCCAGATGTCCTTGCGCCGGGGCATGGGACAGGCCCTTGCATGGCCGGGCACATCGGCACAAGCCCTTTTGCCCCGATGCCGCGCGGCAGATCGATCTTGCACAAGCCGTTCGAACCCAATCGCCCTTCACGCGTTGGACCTTCGACGGCACGTCCAAGAAGGCGACGAAATCGATGATGGTCCCGGTCCATTTCCCCGATGGCACAGTTCGGCAGGTCTCCGGCCAATTGAAACAGCTATGCCGGTCAGCGGGCATCGCGAGCGTCACATTCACACTGGAGCCGTGCCATTGCGATCCGCTCTGGCGGTACGAACGGGCCGGCGAGCGCTGGGTGGCATCGCGGCGAACGGGGGTGGTCACCGCCCTGTCGCGGCCGACGGAACCCTGGTGGGCGGCTATCGGGCCGATGATGGAGGACAGCAGCGCGCTGCCGCCAGTGGCGGATGAAGGGCCTGCTGGTGGCGATGACGCCATTCGGCCCGCCTGACGATCGCCTGGGACAGCCGTGCGGATCGCCGCCCTGCCGCAGCAGGGCAGCCTCGTCTACCTCGCCGATCAGCCGGCTGAGCGACTGGCCGGACCGGAGCCTCAGGCGGCGGCCGTCAACCGCTTGAGGTCGGGCTTCGTCACCTTGCCCATCGCGTTGCGGGGCAGGCTGTCGACGAAGCGGATCAGGCGGGGGACCTTGTAGGAGGACATGCGCTCCCCCACCCAGGCGCGGATCGTGTCGGCATCGGCGGCCTCGCCCGGCCGGAGGACGATGAAGGCGGCAACGACCTCGCCCCAGGTGCGGTCGTCCACCCCGATCACCGCTGCCTCCGCGACGGCGGGATGGGCGAGCAGCACGGCCTCGATCTCCAGCGCGGACAATTTGTAGCCGCCCGACTTGATGATGTCGATCGAGCTGCGGCCCATGATCCGGTAGGATCCCTGATCGACCACGGCCATGTCGCCGGTCCGGAACCAGCCGTCGACGAAGCTGTCACGGGTGGCTTTGTCATTGTCCCAATATTCAAGGAACACCGTCGGCCCCTTCACGCGGATTTCGCCCGGGGCGCCTTCCTCGCTGACAAGTTCGCCATCCTCTCCATGGAGACGCACCTGCACGCCGGGCAGCGGCTGGCCGACATGTCCCGCGCGCCGGTCGCCGCGATAGGGGTTGGAAAGCGCCATGCCGATTTCCGTCATGCCATAGCGTTCCAGCAGCGCCTGGCCGGTGCGGGCGCGCCACTGGTCGAACAGCGGCACCGGACAGGCCGCCGACCCCGAGACATTGAGCCGCATGGCGGCGAAACCATCGCAGATCGCTCGCGCGGCAGCCGGTTCCAGACCGTCCAGATGATCGAGCAGCTTCACATAGATGGTCGGCACCGCCATGAAGAGCGTATAGTCGCGCGCCGCGACATGCCCGCAGATGACGGCGGCATCGAAGCGCGGGAAAAGCTGCACGGTCGCGCCCGCCCACAGGGCGCAGCTCAGCACATTGATAATGCCATGGACATGATGCAGCGGCAGGAACAGCGGGATGCGGTCGTCCTGCGACCAGCCCCAGGCATCGAGCAAGATCGTGACCTGCGCGCGAATATTGGCGTGGGTCGTGACCACGCCCTTGGGTTTGCTGGTAGTGCCGCTGGTGAAGACCATCATCGCGCGCCGGTCCTCGCCGATCGTCGGCAGCGGAGCTTCCCTATCGGCCAGGACCGCGTCCGGCTCGACCAGGCCGATGCCAAGCTCCGCGCAGAGGTCCGCCAGCATGGGATGATGCGCCGCGCCCGCTATCAGCCGCGTCACCCGGGCGCAGCGCAGATAATGATCGAGTTCGGCGACCGTGGCGCCGGTCTTGAGCGGCACCGCGATGCCGCCCGCGCGCCAGACGCCGTGCATCGTCGCGACATACTCTGTCCCCGCCGGCAGGAAGAAGGCGATCCGTTCGTCCTCCAGATCCGGTCGGCCGTCGAGCAATCCGGTGGCGCAGCGGTTCGCCAGGGCGTTCAACGCGCCGTAACTGACGGCGGCTTCGCCATCGATCAGGGCGATGCGGCTATTGGCGGGGCGCACAGGCGGGAAGGATCGGGTCGACATCAACGGCTGTATTAGGCCGGGGTGGCAGGGGCGGCAATGGCCTGCATAGGTTGGGCGCGCCGCCGCCGGTGGCGATGGAAGTGGCGGTGGCCGCAACGCCGTTGATCCTGCGGGCGTGGCCATTGTAGAGTCGGATGCGTGAAGACTCGCCAAAACTTGCCGCATAGCTGTCACCATGCCCCGGGATGACGAAGGACGCCGGTCACGCAACGCCAAGCGGCTGCTGTGGATGGCAGTGCTGCTGGCGCTGCTGCTGGGCGCGCTGATTGCCTATACCAGCCTGAATGCGCCCGGTCCGCACTTGCTGACGCCCAACGGGGCACTGCTGCAGGGATGATCGCGCAGCGCTGGAAAAAGGCGTCGCGCAGCACCATTTCCCCCTGCAACGGAGCGGATCATCATGACCGAAAATCGCATTACAGACGCAAAAGCGACGGGCTGCGCGGTCGCCGGCAGGCGCGCGCGGCGGCTGCCATGAACGAGAGCATCGCCTATATCGGCCTGCTCGCCGACGAGGAAATCGAGCTGGACAGCGCTGCCCTGATGCTGAGCGCGCTGGATCATGAAGGGGCCGACATTGACTCCTATCTCGACCTGCTGCGGTCGATCACGGACGCGCTGCAGGAGGCGCGGGCGGACATTGGCGAGTCCAGCCTGCACGATGGAGCGGCGCAGGGCGCGCTGCTGGCGCAGGTGCTGGGCGGTCAGTTCGGCTTCGCCGGTGACAGCGCCACTTATGACGCGCCGCTCAATGCCGACATGATCCGCGTGCTGGACCGGCGCAGCGGCCTGCCGGTCAGCCTGTCAATCCTATATGTCGCCGCCGCGCGGCGGCTGGGCTGGACGGCGCATGCGCTCAACACGCCGGGTCATGTGCTCGTCAGCGTCGGTGAAAGGGATGAGCGAGCGCTGATCGATCCCTTCCGCCGGGGCGCGCCGGTGCCGGCCGAACAGTTGCAGGCGGTGATCGAACGGGCGTTGGGGGCCGGCGCCTCGCCCAGTCCGGCGCATGTCGAACCCATGTCCAACCGCATGACGCTGGTGCGGCTGCTGCTCAACCAGGCGACCCGCGCCGAACAGTCCGGCGACACATGGCGCGCCCGCACCCTTTATGCCCGCATGACGGTGATCGCGCCTGAACATGGCGCGGGCTGGTGGGAACTGGCGCGGCTGCAACTGGCGCTGGGCGATGTGGACGCGGCCCGAGCCAGCCTGAGCGCGATGCTGGAGATCACGCGCGACCCTGAACGGCGGGGCCAGATCAACCAGCTGCTCGTCCAGCTGTCGGGGCAGGCATCGTCCTGACGCCCGGCACGGCATAGCGAGGACACCAGGGTGAAGAACGCCGATCAGATCGACGCAATCGACCGCAAGATCCTGTCCGCGCTCCAGATGGACGGCACGATCAGCCATGCCGACCTGGCCGAGCGCGTCGGCGCGTCCAGTGCCTCCTGCTGGCGGCGGATCAAGGCGCTGGAAGCGGCCGGCATCCTCACCAGGGCGGTGCGTCTGGTGAACCCCGACAAGATCAACCGGGGCGTCAACGTGCTGTGCAACGTCCGGATGCGGAGCCATGCCCGCGACGCCCGGCAGGCTTTCGAGGATTTCGTCGACAGCCGCCCGGAGATCGTCGAATGTTTTTCCATGTCCGGCGAATGGGACTATCTGCTGCGCATCGTCGTCGCCGATGTCGCCGACTATAATCTCTTCCTGATGCAGATATTGCTCGGCCAGCCGATGGTGGAACATGCCGCGTCCCATTTCGCCCTGTCGATGACCAAATATACAACGGCCCTGCCGGTCTGAAAAAGCAGGGCCGCCGTGCAGCGTCAGTCCGCAGCGGCGGCGGGGAAGGTCAGCATCACGCTGAGGCCCGGCCCGGCGTCGCCCAGCACCAGGGCACCGCCGTGCAGCCGCATCACCGCAGCGGCCAGGGACAGGCCCAGCCCCGCGCCCGCGATATGGCGCGATTCGTCCAGCCGGGCGAAGCGCCGCAGCGCCGTCAGCCGCTGGTCCGCGGGGATGCCGGGGCCATTGTCCGCGACCCGGACGGCGATCGCGCCGGCCTGCCGCCACGCCGACAGGACGATGCGGTCGCCGCCATATTTCAGCGCATTGTCGATCAGGTTGGACAGGACCTGGCCCAGCACTTCGCGATGCGAATGGACGATCAGGCCGGGCTCGGCCTCCACGCCGATCGTGATGCCGCGTTCATCGGCCAGGGCGCCATACATGTCCTGGAAATCGTGCAGCAGCGCGGCGACATCGACGGGCACGAAGCTGTCGCGGCCGATCCCCGCTTCCGCCCGGCTGATCAACAGCGCCGCGTCCAGCATCCGCTGCAGCGCGTCGCTTTCGTCCAGCGCGCGCGCGATCGCGCGGATGCCGGCTTCGTCCCGGCTGTGGCTCAGCGCATTTTCGAGCACCGCGCGCAGCCGCGTCAGGGGTGACCGCAAGTCATGCGCCAAGCCGTCGGTCACCAGCCGCATCTCGTCGACAAGGCCCGTGATACGGTCCAGCATCGCGTTGATCGCCCGACCAAGCGCATCGAACATGTCATCGCTGCCGGTCAGCAGGATGCGCCGCTCCATATCGCCCGTGCGCACCGCCGTGGCGGTATCGATGACGGACCGCAGCCGCCGCTGCATGATGGTCACCGCCAGCCAGGCCGCGCCGGCCGCCAGCGGCACCGCGATCAGCACCGCGCCGATCAGCGCCGCCTCCAGGAAGCCGCCAAAGCGCAGGTCGTTTTCCACCACATGGCCGGTCAGCAGCCCGGTGCCGTCGGGGAAGCGGGTACTGACGATGCCCATGATCTGCGGATCATGATGGCGCCCGTCATTGCGCAACAGGTTGACCAGCCGCCAGCTTTCCAGCGGTCCGACCATCTTCGGCCAACTGTCGAGATTGCCGGCGATCCGCCGTCCGTCCGGGCCGATCAGCAGGATGACACTGTTGCCGCCGGGGTCGGTCGCGATGCGGCTGCGCACCGTAGCGCCGGCCGCCTCCGCGCCCGCCGCCGCATAGGTCGCGGAAATGTCGTCGCGCAGCCCGATCGCGATCTCCCGGCTGGCATGATCCACCGCTTCGCTGGTGAAGCGATGCACGGCGCCCAGCGCGACGGCGACGCAGACGATCTGCATCAGGAAGATGAGGGCGGCGAACCGCCAGATGACCGAATGGCGCCAGCGCATGGTGGCGGGCGTCAGCCCTGCTCACCCAGGCGGTAGCCCGCGCCGCGCACGGTATGGATCAGCGGCGCTTCGCCTTCTTCATCGATCTTGCGGCGCAGGCGGCTGATATGAACGTCGATCACGTTCGTGCCGGGATCGAAATGATAATCCCACACCCCTTCCAGCAGCATGGTGCGCGTCACGACTTCGCCCTTGTGCCGCATCAGATAATCCAGCAGGCGGAATTCGCGGGGCTGAAGGTCGATCGCGCGGCTGCCGCGCCTTACCTTGCGGGACAAAAGGTCGACCTCCAGGTCAGCACAGGCCAGGCGCGTTTCAGCCGCCTTGCCGGCAGAGCCCCGGCGCAGGATGATGCGCAGCCGGGCGAGCAGTTCGGCAAAGGCGAAGGGCTTGGGCAGATAATCGTCCGACCCGCCGGTGAGCCCCTTGATGCGCTCATCCGCCGAGGCGAGCGCCGAAAGGATGATGACCGGCGTTTCGATCCCGGCGGCGCGCAGCGCGGCGAGGACCGCCATCCCATCCATGCCAGGCAGCATCCGGTCGAGGATGATCGCGTCATGGCTCGCCTCCGTCGCCATGAACAGTCCATCGCGGCCATTGTCGGCGCGGTCGACGGTGAAGCCCTCCTCCGCCAGACCCTTGGCGATATAGTCGGCGGTCGTCGCATCGTCCTCGACCAGCAGCACCTTGTAGCTCATGCGTGACCCACCCTCATCTCCATGGCCCCGGCGGGCGGCTCAATCGCCGCGCGCCGCGTGCGACCCGCCGCGCTCGCCCGTCCGCCGCCGACCAGCCGTTGCAGGTCAACCATGCCGCGCCAGAGCGACAGGCCTTGCGGCCCGGCGATGAAGCGCGGTTCCCACACCGGCCCAAACTTCGCCTTATAGGCTCGAAGTCCCTGAAATCCATAGAATCCGCCGCCGTGGCGAAACATCAGGGCGCCTGCCTTGACCCAGACGGAGGACAGGCGCCGCGCCTCCAGCCCCGCGAGCGGGGCGACGCCCAGCGTGAACCAGCTATAGCCTTGAGCCTTGCCCCACAGCATCAGGTGGCAAAATATGAAATCCATGACGCCATAGGGCGCGTCGTCCTCATGGCGCATGAGGTCGACCGACAGTTCGTTGCCATTGGCCGTCGACCAGATATTGGCGAAGGCGACGATGCGCCCTTCCCGCCGCACGACCGCGCAATCGAACTGTTCCATATAGGTGGAGTCGAAATGGCCAACGCTGAAGGCCAGCTCGCGCCGTCCCTTCGCCGAGAGCCAGCCGTCGGACACGGCTTTCAGTTCGGGGAGCAACGGCCCGATCCGTTCGGCGGGCACGATCTCAAAGACCGCGCCTTCGCGTTCGGCCCGGCGCACGGCATAGCGCAGCGGCCGCGCGTCTGGCCCGTCGAGCGTGAAGCGGCTGAGGTCGACGCGCGCTTCCTCGCCATATTTGACCACCGACAGGCCAAGGTCGATCGCAAAGGGGAGCGAATCGACGCTCAGCTGATAAATGAGCAGCCGGCCCTGCGCCGCATCCGCCATTTCCCTGACCTGCCAGAGAAGGTCGGGCCATTCGGCCGGGTCGCCCACCGGATCACCCATCACGATCCAGCTATGTCCCTGCACCTGGAACATCAGGAAGGCGTTTCCCGTCGGGGAGAAGAGGAACAGCTTGTCGCCCGTCAGCGCCAGGAAGGCATCGCTGCGCTGCGCCAGCGCCAGCGCGGGACGACTGGGCACGCGGGACACGGACAGGCCTGCCGCGCGCAGCGATGCGGGCCGCATCAATCCCCACAGCGCGGCACCGATCACCACAACGCCGGTCGCCAGCGCCGCGCGCAGGAAGCGCGACGCGTCATGATGGCGCCCGAACTGCCACCACAGCTCATTCTGATAATCGACATGCTTGTAGGCGAAGAAGCCGATCCAGATTGAAATGCCCACGGCGATGGCGAGCGCCGCGATCCAGTCGGGCGACAGTGTCGCGCTGGTCAGGCTGGTCCGGCGATAAAAGGCGCTGCGGCTCCATTGCAGCAGCCCGGCGATGACCAGCAGCACCATCGCCTCTTCATAATCCAGCCCCTTGATGAGCGAGAAGACGGCGCCGGCCACCAGCAGCAGGCGGGTCAGCCAGAAAGCGCCGTCCAGCCGCCGGTACAGCCCGGAGGCGAGCAGGATCAGCAGCGCCCCGATCATGCTGGCGGCAAGGTGCGACGCTTCGACGAAGGGCATCGGCACGACGCTGCTCACCGCCCGGAATCGCGCGGGGATGGCGGGCAGCGATCCGGACACCAGCAGCACCGCGCCGCCCGCCGCGACCAGCGTCGCCAGCATGGCAGGCCCGATCGCCCCCGCGACGACCTGCGCGCCGTTCGCCACACGCCGCAGCGGCTTGCGCCACAGCGCGCCTTCATGTCCGGCGATCAGCACGATCGCGATCAGCAGCGGGATGAAATAATAGAGCACGCGATAGGCGACCAGCGCCGCGATCAGGCTGGGCCGGTCGACATCGGGCAAGGTGGCCAGGATCACCGCTTCGAATATGCCGATGCCGCCCGGCACATGGCTGACCAGCGCGACGATGATGGCAAGCGCATAGCCAAGGAAAAAGGTCGGGAACAGCCCGATACTGGCATGCGGCACCAGCACCAGCAGCGCCCCACTCGCCATCGCGAGGTCAATGCAGGCAATGCCAATCTGGGCGACCGCCTGTCGGGGCGTCGGCAACGCCAGCGTCCAGCCGAACAGATGCACCGGCGGCCGATGGCGCCCGAGTATGAAGAGCAGGCCGGCGATCAGGGCGATGCCCGCGATGCCGATGATCTGTTCGACCCCGGAATCCAGGGACAGCGTGCCCAGCACCAGCGGCACAGGCCGCACCGCCATCAGCATCGCCGCCAGCGTGATGACCCCGCCCCAGAAAGCGAAGCTCGCCGATGCGATGACCCGTGCGATGTCTCCCGCGCCAAGGCCCGCCGCGCGATAGATGCGCAAGCGCGCCGACCCGCCGGTCAGCAGGGAAAGACCGAGGTTGTGACTAAGCGTGTAGCTGCAAAAGGACGCCAGCGCCGCCGTCGGCCAGCCGATCTTCCGCCCCAATATACGCAACGCGATATGATCGTAGAAGGTCAGCGCCAGATAGCTGAGAAGCGTCAGCAGGGCGGAAGCGCCGATCGCCCAGTCCGGAATGGCGTGGAAGGCCGCGCGCACATCGCGCATCCTGACCGCGCCCAGCAGTTCGTGAAGGGCGGCGAAGGCAAGCCCCGTCACCAGCAGCAGCGCCAGGATGGCAAGGCTGGTCCGGCTTCGGTCGGAAAGACGGATGGCCGGTGTCATCGCGCCGCTTCCTCGATGATGGCGGGTCGCGCTGCCCGGCGCGCATCGTTGACGCCCGCCTGGGGTCGGCCGGCATAGTCCGACGGGACGAGCACCCGATCGATCGCACCCAGCAGCGCGCCACTCGCCGCAGCGGCATCATGGCGCAGCGCGTGACCGCCGGGCAGTTCGACCACCGTGGCATTGGCCTGGCGCAGCGAGGGGCACAGGCTGTCGTCCTCTGCCTCGCCATGGAGGCACAGCAGCGGCACCCAGCTCAATCGCTTGGCGGCGGTGATCGCATTTTCCTCGGGCTCCCAGATGGAAAATATCTGGGACGGCGAAGCGCGCCATTCCCGCGTCGCGCCGGGCACGATCAGGCCGATGAAGGCGATGCGTCGGCGCAGTTCGGCCGGAACATAGGGCAGCGACGGAGCGATCACGTCCGCACCGAAGGACTGGCCGATCAACAAAAGCCGGGCGCGCGGATCGACCGCCAGCGCGCGGCGCAGCCCGTCGGCGATCATCGCGCCGGTTTCCTCCGGCGTGCGGCGGACGCGGAAGAAATTCAGGCTGTTTTCCGTAACCACGGTGATGCCGCGCCGGGTCAGTCTTTGCGCTATGGCGGGGCCGAGACCGGCATGGAAGCCCATGTCCCCCGACAGATAGAGCGCGACGGCGCGCCGCTGCGGGGGCACAGGCGCGGTGGCGGGCAGCACCTGGAACAGCTGGCCGCCAAAATAGCCGATATGCCACAGCGCCAGCAGGAGAGCACCGACCAGCCCCAGCAGCGTGTAGCCGGGCGCCTTCACGCCGCCCGGCTCCATCCAGGTGGCTGCGTCGCCGCGTGGGCGCCGCCGCCCGACTGGACGCGGCCGCTGCGCTCCAGCTTGCCCCATCCGACCCATGGCCCCAATATCGCGTTCCACACGGCCCGGATCACGACGCTGTACATGATCTGGCGATAGACGAAGCGCTGCGCCACCAGCAGCAGCGCGGGATAGCGACGCTCGCGAGGCTCGAGCCGATAGGCGACCCCACCGCACAGGATGTCGATGGCGGTGAAGGCGAGCCAGTAGACGCCCATGCGCAGCACGTCGCTCTGGGTCTGCGCCCAGCCATGCTGATGGATGCGCACGCCCGTGTCGACCGCGCTCAACAGCAGCGCCAGGTCGATGATGGGCGAGACAAGCGCAAAGCCGATCTGGAACATCCAGGCCTGCGGCAGCCCGACCCAGGCCAGGCCGACAGGCTGCCCTTCGCGCCAGATACCGCGATGCTTCCACAGGCATTGCAGCGTGCCATAGGCCCAGCGGAACCGTTGCTTTGCAAGGGCGCGGAAGCTTTCCGGCGCCTCGGTCCAGGCGACCGCTTCGGTGTCATAGGCAACGCGCCAGCCAGCACGCTGAATCGCGATGGTCAGGTCCTGGTCCTCGGCCAGCGTGTCGACCGGATAGCCGCCGACGGC
Organism: Sphingobium mellinum; assembly: GCF_037860795.1. NCBI lineage: Bacteria > Pseudomonadati > Pseudomonadota > Alphaproteobacteria > Sphingomonadales > Sphingobiaceae > Sphingobium > Sphingobium mellinum. The sequence continues at coordinate 101,923 of NZ_JBANRK010000007.1, forward strand.
ATCCAGCGCGGCCCGCCGCCACGCGCCGACCGCGCCCGGCACCACGGTGATGGCGCCGAACCGCGCAAGCGCGCGCCGCTCCAGATTCTGGGCCGTCACATATTCGACCGCCTGCCAGCGCGTCACCAGGTTGACGCGGTTGCCGACCATGGCATTGCCCGCCACCGCGCCCAGTTCAGGATCGACGAACCAGCGCGCCAACCGGGCGATCGTCAGCGGCTCAAACTGCGTGTCGGCGTCGAGCGCGATGATGAGCGGCGCGGTGGCCATGGTCAGGGCGCGGTTGAGCGCCGCCGCCTTCCCTCCGTTGGTCAGCGTCAGCAGCCGCACGCGCGGATCGCCCGCGAACGCATCGGCGACGATGGCGCTGGTTCCGTCCGTCGACCCGTCGTCGACCACGATGACCTCCAGCACGACCTGCTCGCTCGCGAGCACGCGCCGCACCGACTGTTCGATCACCTTGGCCTCGTTATAGGCAGGGATGATGACCGACACGAACATCGAAGGCTCGATCGCGGGCGGTTCGACTTGGTTCGACGGCATCCGGCTGCCCAGGGCCAGGGCCGCGAGCAGGATCGCGCGCCCGATGCCGAGCAGGATGACCGCGAAGAACAGCCACTTGAGCACCAGAACGATCGCGGCGACGACCAGGAATATGGCGACGTCGATACGCACGGCCGCCAGGTCAGCGCCTGTTATCGGCGGCATCACCTGCGCGGGCGACAGGCCGGCCAGTTGCGACACGGTAACGAAGCGATAGCCGCGCGCCTCCAGCGCCTTGATGATGCGGGGCAGCGCCGCCACCGTCTGCGCGCGATCGCCGCCGCCGTCGTGCAACAGCACGATCTGGGCGGACCGGTCGGGGTTGCTTCCCTGAACCGCCCGAACCGTCCGGTCGACGATCGCGTCGACGCCCGGCCGGCGCCAGTCGCCGGGATCGGCGTGCAGGCCGACATTCAGATATCCCGCCCTTTGCGCTTGCAGGGCCGGGCCGATTTCGTCGGCCGTCGTCGGTTCGGCGTCACCGAAATAGGGCGCGCGGAACAGGCGCATGGCCCGGCCGGTATAGGCCTCCACCAGCCGCTGGGTGCTGTTCAGCTCCAGCGACACGCCCCGTTCCGACACCTGGGCCATATTGGGGTGGGTATAGCTGTGGTTGCCGATCTCGCTGCCCTGGGCGATGATCCGCCGCAGCAGGGTTGGATGCATCAGCGCATTTTCGCCCACCACGAAGAAGGTCGCCGGGACATGGGCGCGCTTCAATATGTCGAGGATGGGCGGGGTCCAGCTCGCGTCCGGGCCATCGTCGAAGCTCAGCGCCACCAGACGCGGGTGATAGCCCGTCCGCCGGATCACATAGGGCGTGGGCAAGCTGGCATAATGTTCGTCGACGATGAGGCCGCTGGTCGGACCCGAACCCAGCCTGACGCTGCGCTGGCCGATCGTCGGCACATCGTCGATACGCAAAATCTCGCCACTGCCTTCGACATCGACCGAGTTGAAGCTGGTCAGGCGGCCGAGGTCCCTGGCGGCATCATTCTTGCCTTCAAGCGCGGGCCAGAAGCCGGGATCCTCCGATCCCATGCGCCACAGAGCTACACCGCCCGCGCCCGACAGCCGCGCCGCGCGAATCTGGTTCCAGCCGCTCGCCGCATCGAGCATCCAGACATGATGGACCTGCCCGTCCTGCACATAGTCGAAGGTCGCATTGCCGCTGCGCGGATCGAAGCGTATCGGCGCACCCGCATCATGGGCGGACAGCCACGCATCTTCGATCGACAGCGCCGCCGCGCCGGCCTTGCTGCCTTCAGTCCAGTCATAGGCATAGTTGCCGACCGCGACGATCGCCTTGGCCGGCGGCACCATGCTCAACGCTTCGCGCAGACGGTGCACGAACCAGGGCTGTGACGCGATCGGGCCGGCCGGGCCTTCGGCATAATGTTCGTCATAATCCATCAGGAACAGGCGGTCGACGATGCGGCCGTAGGCGCGCAGGTTCCAGCTGGGGTCCCCCACTGGCACCGTCAGCGTCACCAGCAAGTGATGGGCGCGCAGCAACGGCGCCGCCTGGGTGAGGAAAGCGAGATAGTCGGCCTGCGAACTTGCCGGCAGCGCTTCAAGGTCGAATACCACGCCCGCAGCGTGCAGCGCCTGGAGCGCCGGCAGCATCTGGCCGAGGAGCGCGGTGCGCGCGCGCGGATCGTGGAGCAGCGCTGCGGCCCCGGCGCCGTCCCAGGCGCCATCCCGCGCGTTCTGCAGCACCGGCAGGACGGCCGGGCGACGGCGGCTGGCGCGCATGATCGACACAAAGGCGGGATCGTTCGTCACGCGCAGCTGGTGCTGCGGCCCGGTGACGTAGAGCAGCGAGGGCGCCACCCAGTCGATCCGCTTGATATGTTCGCGCAGCGAGGCACGGCTGGCATCGTCCCAGGGTACGTAGAAGCCGACATTCACCGGGTGCGCGGACAATGCCCGACCACCCCGGGGCAGCCAGCTCGCCAGTCCGTGGCGCAGCGTGTAGCCGATCTGCCCGAGGCGCTGGCCGATGCCTTCAGCGCGCGGCCGCTCCATCTGGACCGGCATGGCGGGCGGCACCGGGACCTCGACGATTGTCAGGCCGAACGCGACGGCAGCGGCCAGAATGGCGATCAGCAAAATACATAATGCCGGCAAAGTCAGGCGGCGACGGCGCCCACTCGCATCGTAGAAGATCGGCCTTTGCATCTATCCATCCGGAAGGTCGGGAGAGGCGGCGCAACAGGGGACACGCCGCCTCTCACTTTTCGGCCACAAGAGATAGCCGTCGTCCCCAATAGATCATGTCTTCGCTCCAGCGAATGAGCGGCAGATTACGTTTTTTTCATGATGTTGGGGCCCATCTCGCGCGGACGGTCCGGGCAGGGCGCCGACAGGATGTCTGCAAGGCAAGAACGGGCCGCGACCTGGTCAGGCGAACATTCCCACGCTCGGCCACAGTCAGGGAGCGGCGCAAGGACGGGCGGCAAGTAAACATTCCATATTTTGTCGTAAAGAGTTCATAAGTTAACCTTGAAGCCAAGGATAGCACCGCCATCATTCCAGAATAATAGGCTGAAAGCGCCAATATGACGCGAAAATGAAATTCCAATACTGATTATGTGACAATCATTGTCACAAAACTGTTGTCATGTGCGCCTAGTGCCCGGCCCCGCAAAGCATCCACTCGAATGGATATCAAAAGGGGTTACACATGATTCGCTCTTCCACCACCGTGCTGCGCGCATCGCTATGCGGCCTGCTGCTGGCGTCGGTATCCGCGCCTGCTCTCGCCAGCACCACCGCCGAACAGCCTGCCGCTCCGGCCGCGAACGCCATGGCTGACGCAGATGCGGACGCCGGCCTTGGCACCATCATCGTCACCGCGACGAAGCGCGAAACCAATCTTCAGGAAACGCCGATCTCCATGGCTGTGATGAGCACGGAGGCCCTGAAGGACCGCCACGTCTCCAGCCTCTACGACCTCGCCGACGGCGCTGTTCCCAGCTTGCGCATCGCGACCTTCGAAGCGCGCCAGTCCGCGCTCACCATCGGCATTCGCGGCATCGTGCCGCTCGACGCCAACCAGCCCGCCCGCGAACAGGGTGTCGGCATCTATGTCGACGGCGTCTATATGGGCCGCCAGCACGGCCTGAACGCGGCGCTGTTCGATGTCGAGCGCGTCGAAGTGCTGAAAGGTCCGCAGGGCACACTGTTCGGCCGCAACACCGAAGGCGGCGCGCTCAGCATCGTCAGCAAGGCGCCCACCGGCGAATTCGGTGGCCACGTCGAAGCCGGCGCGGGCAATTATGGCGGCCGCACCGCCAACGCGCACATCAACCTGCCGGCAATTGCTGGCTTCAGCATCAAGCTGGACGGCGTGTTCCAGCATCAGGACGCGACCACCGAAAACCCGCTCGCGGGCCAGAAGGGCTGGAACTATTACAACCGCAAGGGCGCGCGCGCCGCGGTTCGCTGGCAGCCAACCGACACCATCACCAACGACTTCGCCTATGACGTGGCGAAGGACGAGAACACGCCCTTCTACAGCCAGCTGCTGAACTACAATCCGAACAACTGCGCCAATGGCACCCAGGCTTCGCAGCCGGCGTGCACTCTGCCTGGCACCGCCTACACCAACCTGACCGGCGGTCCGGTGAAGCCGCTCCTGCCGGGCGTGGTCGTCAACGGCAACAGCCGCATGGGCGACGCCGATATCGGCGTGCCGCAGCAGGTCAGCGTGGACAAGACGCACGGCTTCACCAACACGCTGAAATGGCATCTGGGCGATGAACTCGAACTGCGCTCCATCACCGCATGGCGCGGCGTCGACGCGACCCAGTGGGACAATTCGGGCGGCGCTCACCGTCCGCCGCTGGTGAATCCGCCCCTCGGCAGCTCCGCTGCCGGCTGCACCGCGGCCTCGCCCTGCACCTTCAGCCGCTACAGCCTTGCCGACCTGCGCCAGCGCCAGTTCAGCCAGGAACTGCAGGCGGTCGGCACGGTCGGGTCGATCGACTATGTCGCGGGTCTGTTCTATTTCAACGAACATGTCAGCGACGACGCCGCGACGCCCAGCTCGATGGGTGCGGTCGCCATCCGCAACGGGGCCGGCGTGATCACCGGCTACAACTATGCTCCGATCTCTTTCTGCACCGCGTCGACCCCGGCCTTCGTCGGCCAGGCCGTCAATGGCTGCTCGATCGACCGCGCGTCGGAAGTCTGGTCCAAGAGCTACGCTGCCTATGGCCAGCTGACCTGGAACGCCACGGACGCGCTGCACATCACCGTGGGCGGCCGCTACACGCATGACGAAAAGAAGGGCGTTCTGCACTATTCGCGCAACGTCAATTATGACACGGCCACGGCCGCCTTCCTGACTGGCGCCGGCTACAGCCCGCTGGATGCGACCTGGAACCGCTTCAATCCGATGGCGACCGTCGCCTATGACGTGAGCCGCAACCTGCACGTCTATGCGAAATATGCGACCGGCTATCGCGCCGGTGGCGCCAGCTCGCGCACGTCCAACTATCAGGCTTTCAATCCGGAAGACGTGAAGTCCTACGAAGTCGGCCTGAAGTCCGACTTCTGGAACGGTCGCGGCCGCTTCAACGTCGCCGGCTACATCATGGACCGCAAGGACAGCCAGGTCGACATCAGCTCGATCCAGTTCGTCGGAACGAGCAGCTTCAACAACCTGGTCACCATCAACGCGCCTGGCACAACCAAGATCCGGGGCGTCGAAGCTGACCTGACTGTCGAGCCGATCGATGGCCTGACTCTGAACGCGTCCTACGCATACACCTATACGAAGATCCCGCCGGTGCTGATCACCGCAACGGATTCGACCGGTGCTTCGACCACGGTCTATCAGAACTTCTACATCGTCTTCACCCCGCGCAATGCCGCGAGCGGATCGATCGACTATGTGGTTCCGGTCGGCGGCGGCGACACGAAGTTGAAGTTCCACTTCGACGGCAACTATGCGCAGGCCACCCAGGCCTTCGACCAGTTCGCGACGAAGGCCGACAGCTCGCTGATCTTCAACGGCCGCATCTCGCTGGCCGACATCGGGACCGGCAATGGCCGCAGCCTGACGTTGAGCCTGTGGGGCCGCAACCTGTTCAACGAACAATATGTGTTCCGCCGCGATCCGTCGAACAGCCTGCCCGGCGCGCCGACGAGCAGCGTCGCGAACGGCAGCATCAGCAACGTACTGGGCGACTACGGCAACTTCAACGCGCCGCGCACCTACGGCATCGAAGCATCCGTGAAGTTCTGATCGGCACGACGGAAATAGGGATGGCGCGCTGTGATGAACAGCGCGCCATTTTTATTGCGTGAATCCATGTGCGCGTAAGTAAATGCCGATCGCGTCGATGACGCCAAATTGCGGAAAATTCACGCCGATTTAGCACAAGACGTTCGCCATATTTCCTGCTAGGGTCCATCTATTGCGCGAAATTTGCTGCAAGCATTCGCCGTGACAGAGAGACTATCGTGCTCCCGCTTGCCAGCCGAGGAGCCTCGTCATGGAAGATCTGAATTACCTGTTGAAGCGTGAGCAGGAAGAATTGCTTCGCACCCGGATTGCCCATAGCCCCGCGGCGAGCCGCGTCCATCAGCGGCTGGCGATAGGATATGCCGCGCGCATCCGCCATCATCCCCATCCCTATCGGTCGGAGCGGCCGGACGGGTCGACCGCCTTCAATCCCTTTCCCTTCAACGCTGAAGGCGGTGCGGCATGAGCCGGGTCGTCAACCTCTGGGCCACGACAGACGTCATCAAGGCGGCCTGTGACAAGCACGCCTTTCGCATATCCGCCATCGAAGCGCTGGTGTCGGGTGGCGCCCGGGTCGTGATGCTCGACCCCAGGGACGCCGACGCCTTGCGGATCCTGATGAAGGACAAGCTGATCGATGGGGCGGTGCAGCGGTCCGCGTCTCACATGGCGCGTCAATGGACGCCCGCCTTCAGTCGGAGATAGCATGCCCAGGATGGATCTTGTCGATGGCCGCAGGCAGGCGGCGCTGGATCATGCCGATCTTGCCACCTGCCCTGCCGAAAAGCGTAAACATGAAGAGCGGGCGCGGGCCTACGCCAAGATCCTGTCCGTTCTATCGCGGGAGCAGGCGGCGGCCTCGCGTCCCCGCTAGCGGCCTTCAGCGCGCGGGCCGGGCCGCGAACCAGATATTGTGCCAGCGCTGCCTGCTGCCGGTATAGGCGGGCAGCACAATCTCGTCGACATCGAAGCCGGTTTCTTCGAGCCTGCCCGCGAAAATGTCGTCCGGATAGGATGACCAGACCGACAATATCCCGCCCGGCCGTAAAGCGGCATAGGCCGCCGCAAGGCCTTCATGGGAATAGAGACGGTCGTTTCCGGCGGTGATGAACCCGTCTGGTCCATTATCGACATCCAGCAGGATAGCGTCGAACCGGTCGGCCTGCTCCGTTATGACATCATAGACATCGGCCAGGCGCAAGTTGACGCGCGGATCGGAAAGATTGTCCCCGAACAGATGCGCCAGGGGACCCCTGGCCCAGGTCACGATCTGGGGCACCAGTTCGGCGACGGTCACCACGGCATTCGCGGTCCAGGCGGCCAGGACAGCGTCCAGGGTAAAACCCATGCCCAGCCCGCCGACCAGGACATGCCCGTCCTTCCCGGCCAGGCGCTGGCTCGTAAGCGTCGCCAGTGCCTTTTCCGACACATGGTCCTGGCTGCCCATCAGTTCGTCCTGGCCGAACTGGATGGAAAATTCCTTGCCGCATTTAAGCAGGTGCAATTTCCCGCCGTCCGGGATGTGCGCGATATCGATCGTCTCTATGGGCAGGCCGCCTTGCCCCCGCTCGTGGGTGGGACCCGCCTCCATGTCGTCGGTGCGCTGCCGCACAGCGTCATAGTCACTCATGCCGTAGCTGTCGCTTTCCCGGATTTCGCGACGTAAACCAGCATGGCGTCCATTGCGCGTTGATCTGGAGCAATGATCGCCTTGCACCCTCTTTGCAAGCGCGCTGTGCGGCTTGCCCGGTTTCAGCGGGTGAAGGACGGCGCGCTTTGCGCTCATCGTCAAGCTCGCACATTATGTATTTTCGCCCTAAGCGCGCAGGGGAACGCGAGCGTCGCCAAACTGTTGACCGGCCAGCGGCGCACAGCGGGTCGCAAGGAGACCGAATTTCAATGCGCCTTAAAGTAGAAGCGAAGCTCGCCTATCATATGCCGGAGCGGGCTGACGTGCTCCTGGCGGTCGAGGGCGCGCAGACGGCGGAGCAGTGGCTGGTCGACGACCTGCTCACCGTCAGCAGCATGACCGCGCTGCAGACCGTGCCGAGCGACGACGGGATCGGCCGCAGGACATGGGCCTGCGCGCAGGGCGACTTTACGGCCGAATATCACGGCACGTTCGATGTGGAACGCGCGGCACGCTCGCTTGTCGGATTGCCGGTATCCGCCCATGCCGACCTTCCCGCGCATGTGATCCCCTATCTCTGGCCCAGCCGCTTCTGCGAGTCCGACCGGTTCGCGTCGTTCGTGACGCGCGAATTCGCGGATTTCGAAGGCGGCGCGAAGATCGATGCCATGGCGAAATGGATAGGCCGCAACATCGAATATCGGCTGGGCGCCAGCCATGGGACGACCAGCGCGGTCGACAGCTTCGTGGCGCGCGAGGGCGTGTGCCGGGACTTTTCGCATGTGATGGCGGCCTTCGCGCGCGCGGCCGGCATCCCCGCGCGCCTGGTATCGGCCTATGCCTGGCAGCTCGATCCGCCCGATTTCCATGCCGTCGTCGATGTCTGGCTGAATGACGCCTGGCATCTGGTCGATGCCAGCGGCCTTGCGCCGGTCGAAGGCCTGCTGCGCATCGCCGTGGGGCGCGACGCGACCGACATCTCGTTCATGACGATCTTTGGCTATGCCGAACTGGTGAACCAGCAAGTCAGCGTGACGCGCGTTGACGACATGGCGGAGGCTTGAAACAAATCGGTCACTTCATGCCATATTTGTGCGATCCTGTTTCACCCGTGCCCCAATTTGCGTTAAATTTTGAAAGCCAATTTCGAATGCGATGTGAGACAATCCGGACATGGCGAGCGAAGGTGGAGAGCGACCCGAAGGCATAGCGCCGGACTGGACCATCCCACAGGACTGGTCCTCCTACACGCCGGAGGACCATGCCCTGTGGGACCGGCTGTTCGACCGTCAGGCGAAAATGCTGCCCGGCCGCGTCGTGCAGGAGTTCCTGGACGGGCTCGACATGTTGCGGATAGCAAGGCGCGGCATCCCGGACTTTGATGAACTGTCGGATCGGCTGATGCGGGCGACCGGCTGGCAGGTTGTCGCCGTGCCGGGCCTGGTGCCCGACCGGGTCTTCTTCGACCATCTCGCCAACCGCAGGTTCGTCGCGGCACGGTTCATCAGGCGCCCGGACCAGATCGACTATCTACAGGAACCGGACATATTCCACGATGTCTTCGGCCATGTTCCGCTGCTCGCCAATCCGGTCTTTGCCGATTACATGCAGGCCTATGGCGAAGGCGGACTGCGGGCGGATGGCCTGGGTTCCATCGACCATCTTGCCCGGCTCTACTGGTACACGGTCGAATTTGGCCTCATCCGGCAGGGCGACGCGCTGAAGCTCTATGGCGCGGGTATCGTTTCTTCTCATGGCGAATCCCTGTTCGCGCTGGACGATGTTTCGCCCAACCGCATCGGCTTTGACCTCAAGCGCGTGATGCGCACCCGCTATCGCATCGACGACTATCAACAGACCTATTTCGTGATCGAAAGCTTCGACGATCTCCTCAGGCAGACCGTAGAGATGGATTTCGCCCCGCTGTATCGGGAACTGGAGCAGGAAAGCGACCTGGAGGTAGCGACGATCCTGCCGCAGGACAAGCTCTACACCATCGGGACGCAGGACCACGCCCGGTCGAAGGCCAACACCCTGACCGATCGGGAGGATCGCAGATCATGACCAGCGACGTCGCCAACCCGCTTGGCCTCAACGGCTTTGAATTTGTCGAGTTCACCTCGCCCGACCCGGACGAGATGGCGGCGCAGTTCAGGGCGCTGGGCTTCGTGCCGAGCCACCGCCATCCCACAAAGAATATCACGCGCTACAAGCAGGGGCGCATCAACCTGATGCTCAATCGCGACGATGCCGGCCGGGTCGCGGCCTTTCGCGGCGAGCATGGCCCGTCGGCCAGCGCCATGGCGTTCCGCGTCGCCGATCCGCAAGCCGCCATGGCCTGGGCGCTCGACCATGGCGCCCGGCCAACGGACGAGGACGATACGGTGATCCAGGGGATTGGCGGATCCTATCTTTATTTCGTCAGGGACGGCGAAGATCTCTATGCCGATTGGGCCGAATTCCCGGGGTGGCGGGAAGAAGAGGCGAAGAACAATGTCGGGCTCGACCTGCTCGACCACCTTACCCACAATGTCCGGCGCGGACAGATGCGGGTGTGGAGCGAATTCTATCGCACGCTCTTCAATTTCGAGGAGCAGAAATATTTCGATATCAAGGGGCAGGCGACCGGCCTGTTCAGCCAGGCGATGATCGCGCCCGATCATGCCATTCGCATCCCGCTCAACGAAAGCCAGGACGACAAGAGCCAGATCGAGGAATTCATCCGCCAATATCATGGCGAGGGCATCCAGCACCTGGCCATGACGACCGACAATATCTACGACACGGTGGAAAGACTGCGGGGGCGCGGCGTGCGGCTGCAGGACACGATCGACACCTATTATGACCTGGTCGACAAGCGCGTGCCCGGCCATGGCGAAGATCTGGAAAGGCTGAGGAAGAACCGCATCCTGATCGACGGCAGCGTCAAAAACAGCGAAGGCATCCTGCTGCAGATCTTTACCGAGCCGATGTTCGGCCCCATCTTCTTCGAGATCATCCAGCGCAAGGGCAATGAGGGTTTCGGCAACGGCAATTTCCAGGCGCTGTTCGAAAGCATCGAGCTGGACCAGATCCGGCGGGGCGTCATCTCCGTCGATGCGTGAGGATCGGACATGAATATATTCAGCGAAGGCATGCCGGGGATGCCGGCCGCCGACGGCAAGGAACCGATCCGCTTACCGGGCGGCGGCGACTGCTGCCGCGCGCGCGCAGTTCCTGCCCGATGAGCGGCATCGTCCTCCATGGCTATTGGCGCTCGACGGCCGCCTATCGGGTTCGCATCGCGCTCAACCTCAAGGGCGTCGACTATCAGCAGGTTTCGCATGACCTGCGTCGGGGCGATCAGCGCGACCCCGCCTATCTGGCGATCGCGCCCCATGGGCTGGTGCCGGCGCTGGAAGCGGACGGGAAGATTCTGATCGAAAGCCCGGCCATCCTCGAATGGATCGATCAGCGATGGCCCAGCCCCGCCCTGCTGCCTGCTGATCCCGACGCCGCAGCAACGGTGCGTGCCATGACGGCGCTGATCGCATGCGATGTGCATCCGCTGAACAATTTGCGAGTGCTGAGGCATCTCAAATCGACGTTCGGCGCTGACGCGGACCAGGTGCAGGCCTGGATTCATCACTGGATCGGGCAAGGTTTCGCGGCGCTGGAACGGCTGATCGCGCGACATGGCGGTGCCTATGCCTTTGGCGACGCGCCGAGCCTGGCGGATTGCTATCTCGTGCCGCAAATTTACGGCGCGCGCCGTTACAATGTCGATCTGACGCCCTATAGTCGGCTGGTGGCGGCCGGCGATGCGGCGGCGGCGCTGCCGGCCGTCCAGTCAGCCCGTCCCGACGTCCAGCCCGACGCCGACGCATGATGAAGAGGTCAGGATGATCAAGAGCCTATCCAGCGAGGAAGTCGCCAAGGCGCTCGCCATCTTGCCGGGCTGGGTTTATGATACCGATCGCCGCGCGCTCTATCGCGCCTTCCGCTTCGCCGATTTCGCCGAGGCCATCGGCTTCATGATGCGCGTGGCGATCGAGGCCGACAAGGCTGACCATCACCCGGAATGGAGCAATGTCTATAACCGCGTTGAAATCTGGCTGACGACGCACGATGCGGGCGCCGTATCGTCCCGCGACGTGGCGTTGGCGGAAAAGATCAACCGGTTCGTGCCGGGGTAAGCGAGCGCCCTTGTCATTGCAGGGGCCGCGCGGAATAAGGCGCCCCTATCCACCCTTGTCGGCAGCCGGTCCTTGCCCGCGCATGTGAACGACCGTCCCGGGCGCGGGCCAGTTGCACGAACGAGGGCGGTGGATCGAAAGGAACATCGGATGCGCGCACTTATTTCCAGCCAGACCGGCGGTCCCGACGATCTGGTGATCGAAGACATGCCCGATCCGGTCGCCGGTCCCGGGCAGGTCGTGCTGGACATCAAGGCCTGCGCGATCAACTTTCCCGATCTGCTCATCATCGAGGACAAATATCAGTTCAGGCCGCAGCGCCCGTTCGCGCCGGGTGGCGAAGTTGCCGGCGTGGTCCGGAGCGTCGGCGCCGGCGTCACGCGTTGGCAGCCTGGCGACCGCGTCATCGGCGTGACCCTGCATGGCGGCCTGGCCGAACAGGTCGCGGTGGATGCACGCCGTATATTCTCGCTGCCCGCGCGCCATGGCTTCAACGAAGGCGCCGCCCTGCTTTACGCCTATGGGACGGCGCTGCATGGCCTCAAGGGTCGCGGGCGGTTGCAATCGGGCGACCGGCTGCTGGTGCTGGGCGCCGCGGGAGGCGTGGGCCTTGCCGCTGTCGAACTCGGCAAGGCGCTCGACGCCCATGTCGTCGCCGCCGTTTCCAGCGAGGAAAAGGCCGATGTCGCGCTCCGCGGCGGCGCGGACCAGGCGCTGGTCTATGATCGCGGCCCGTTCGACCGCGAGATGATGCGCGAATTGAGCGGGCGGTTCAAGGAGATGGGCGGCACGGCGGGGTTCGACGTCATCTTCGACACGGTGGGCGGCGATTATGCCGAACCGGCGCTGCGCTCCATCGCCTGGGGCGGCCGCTACCTGGTCATCGGCTTCCCTGCCGGGATCAGCCGTATCCCGCTGAACCTGCCGCTGCTTAAAGGCAGCGACATCTGCGGCGTTTTCTGGGGCGCCTTTGCCGAGCGGGATCCGGACGCCTGCGCGCGGGACGTGACGACGCTGTTCAACCTCTGGGCCGATGGCAAGATCGCGCCCAGGGCGACCCATGTCTTCCCGCTGGAGCAGGGCGGCAAGGCCATTGCCTGCCTCGCCTCACGCGACGCCATTGGCAAGATGGTCGTGGCCGTGGAGCAATAGCGGCGCCCGGTGGAAGACCGGCTGGCGGCATCACGCCGGGTGGAAGCGCGGGACGCTGGCGAATGGCCCTCAGGCCAGTGCCGGCTCGGCAGTTCGCGCCTGCGCGCCCAAGATAGCCAGAGCGGCGACCACGCCGAAGGCGCCGGCGATGATGAACGCGGGAGCATAGGTTCCTGACCATTCGCGGATGGCGCCCGCGCCGAACGCGGCCGTGGCCGCACCCAGTTGGTGGCCGACCATGATCCAGCCGAATATGACAGGCGCATCGCGCTCGCCAAAGTGGACATTGGCCAGCTTGACCGTCGGCGGCACGGTCGCGATCCAATCGAGGCCGTAGAATATCGCGAAGCCCAAGAGGCTGTAGGCGCTGAAATCCAGGAAGGGCAGCACCATCAACGACAGCCCGCGCAGCCCGTAGTAAACGAACAACAGCTTGCGCGGATCGTAGCGGTCGGTCAGCCAGCCCGATGCGGTGGTGCCAATCAGGTCAAATAGCCCCATCAGTGACAGCAGTCCCGCTGCCTGGACGGGTGCAATGCCATGGTCGCCGCAGAACGCGATCATATGCGTGCCGACCAGGCCATTGGTGGTCAGGCCACAGACGAAGAACGTACCGAACAACAGCCAGAACACCGGCGACCGGCTCGCGCGCAGGAGCGCGGTGAAGGCGAGGCCCGCGGTTGCCGCCTGCTTGAGCGGCGGAGGGGGAGCGCTTTCCTGCGTTTCGCCGAAGCGGCCCACGCCCAGATCCTGCGGGCGCTCCGGCACGAACAGCAGCACGAGCGGGATCACGCAGGCGCTGGCGATCGCGACGGTCAGCGCCACGGGGCGCCACGCACTACCCTGCCCCAGCCAGGCGAGCACGGGCAGGAAGACGAGAGCGCCGGTGGCCGTGCTCGCCGTCAGAAGACCCATGACGAGACCCTGACGCGCCGCGAACCAGCGATTGACGACCGCCGCCGCCAGAACCGACGCTACCGCGCCGCTGCCGATGCCGGAGAAGACGCCCCAGGTCAGGACATATTGCCATGGCTCCGACATCCACAAGCTTGCAAAGGTCGCTGTGGACATCAATGCAAGGCCGCCCAGCATCGTCCGCTTGATCCCGATGGAAAGCATCAACGCTGCGGCGAAGGGGCCGACCAACCCGTAGAGCAGGATGCCGACGGCGGCTGGGGCCGAGATGGTCGCGCGGTCCCAGCCGAAATGCCATTGGAGCGGCAGCATCATCACGCCTGGCGCTGATCGCAACCCTGCCGATACCAGCAGGGCGACAAAGGTGACGGCCACGACGATAGCGGCGTAGCCGCGAGTCCCAAGCGGCAGGCGGGAAAGGATCGCGGTCATTTCAATATATCTCCTGCCGGGCAATCTCCGTCACCGTGCGCAACACCGATTGCAGCGTCGCCCACTGGTCCGCGCCCAGCGCGCCCACCATTCGCGCCTGAACCTCGTGCCAGTCGACCTCCGCCTCCTGCATCGCCGCACGGCCGGCGGCGGTGAGCGAGGCGATCCGCGCCTTTCCCGGCCCCTGCTCCACGGCGACCCAGCCTTTCGCTTCCAACGGTGCCACCCCCCGATAAAGCGTCGTTCGTTCCATCACGAGCTGGTCGGCAAGCTGGCTCAACCCTATCGGTTCGCCTCTTGCGACGTGGCGCAGGATTGCAAACTGTGTCGTGCTGATGCCGTGGCGGGACAGCGCATCGTCATACACGCGCGATACCGCCCGGCCCGCCTTGCGAAGCGTTGTACAGGCACAAGGGCTGCTGATCGAATCATGATGCATATGCATCATGTATATGCATATGACATCGCATGCAACAGCCGTGCAGTCGGTGCCTGGAGCCTTTTGTCGACGTCGTCGGAGATTCTAGGCCCGCCGGCAAAGAGGCCGAGGTGCATGTGGCGCGGTAGTGATGGTCAGCCGCCCCTTGTGGAGGTCCGAAAGTTTACAGGCGGCAGGGAGCGCAACAGCCGTTTCATCGCGGCGTTTCCTGCTCCATGATCTTGCGCATCTCGAACTTCTGGATCTTGCCTGTCACGGTCATCGGGAACGCGTCGACGAAACGAATGATCTTGGGCACCTTATAGTGCGCGATGCGATCGGCGCAGTATGCGCGGACTCCCGCCTCGTCGAGCACATGGGCATCGTGGATCTTGATCCAGGCGCATACCTCCTCTCCGAACCGTTCGTCGGGGATGCCGAAGACGCTCACCTCCTCGATAGCGGGATGCTGGTAGAGAAACTCCTCAATCTCTCGCGGATAGATGTTCTCGCCGCCCCGGATGATCATGTCCTTAAGACGACCAACAATCCTGCAGAAACCGTCCTGGTCTATGCTGCCGATGTCTCCGGTCCGCATCCAGCCGTCGTCGTCGAGTACCGAACGGGTCGCTTCAGGCTCGTCCCAATAACCGATCATAACGGAGTAGCCGCGGACGCAGATCTCGCCCGCGTCGCCGACCCGGAGCGTTTCGCCGGACCCGTCGATGATCTTCGCCTCCAGATGAGGCATGATCCGACCGACCGTCTCGACCCGGAGCGGAAGCGGGTCATCTACAGAGCTTGCGAAGCTCACCGGGCTCGTTTCGGTCATGCCGTACGCTATGATGATCTCCGGAATATGCATGCGTTCGACGACCTCGCGCATGACCTCGATGGGGCAAGGCGCCCCGGCCATGATTCCCGTGCGCAGACTTGTCAGGTCGAAGGTGGCGAATTCGTCATGCTGGAGCATCGCGATGAACATGGTCGGCACGCCGTACAGGGCGGTACACCGCTCCGTACTCACGGTACGAAGCGTCGCAAGCGGATCGAAGGACGGAGCCGGGTAGACGATCGTCGCACCGTGGGCCAGACAGGCGAGATTGCCCATCACCATGCCGAAACAATGGTACAGCGGCACCGGCACGCATACGCGCTCGCCGGCGCGCAGACGCAGGGCGTCGCCGGTGAAGAGGCCGTTGTTCAGGATGTTCCGGTGCGAGAGGGTGGCGCCCTTGGGCATGCCTGTCGTGCCGCTGGTGAACTGGATGTTAACCGCATCGCTCGGTGACAAGGTGCTCCTGATCGCATCGAGGTCCGCCCGATGCTCGACCCCGCGCTGTTCAAGATCCTGAAAGTCAATCCAGCCCTGCCGGCTGTCGCCACCCACCTTCACCACGAACTCGAGATCCGGGCAGGCGCTTCCGGTTCCTCCAAGAGGACGCAGGTCCATGTCCTCGGCCATGCCGATATAGTCCGACGTCTTGTGGCGTAAAGCGGCGACGAGCACCCTCGCACCCGTCTTTCTCAGTGCGAATTCGGCTTCATTGCGTCTGTACGCCGGGTTCAGGTTTACGAGGATCAGGCCGGCCGTGGCGGTCGCAAGCTGCGCGAGCAGCCATTCGATGGAGTTGGGAGACCAGACCGCGACGCGATCCCCGGGGGCCAGGCCTAGCGAGAGGAAGCCGAGCGCCAGTCCGTCGGCGCGTCGCCGCAATTCGGCGAAGGTGAGCCTGATGCCCTGATGGACCGAGACGACTGCCTCGCCATCCGGCCACCGCCGTTCCGCTTCGAGCAGGGATTCAGGGATGCTGAGGTCAAGCAGCGGAGGTTCGAAGCCGCCGCGGACCAGGGCCCATTCATCGGGAACGCCGTCAGTTCGCATCAACACTGCGATCGCACGGGAGGATGCAGAGGACATGTCACCCCTGAAAGGCATGGCGTGGCCCAAGCGCCGCGCGCATCGAAAGCATGCACCATGCCCGTAGACTCTCCTCTGCCGTTCTCTCTGTTTACGCGGCGCAGGATGCGTCGCCGGACCAAAGCCGTGAAGAGGAAAAGATGAAAAGATGATATGCAGAATTGCAGAACGGTAAATTGGCGATAGGCTGACATGTCTCCTGCCACGCAGGGCCGGCAATGGCGGGGGACATGGGCGGCATCCGATCCGAAGCGGCGCCATGCATCGAAGGCTCTGACGGATTTGAGCGAAAGGAGCGCCATGGGAACCGAGACACTGGACTGGAACGACTTCAGGTTCTTCCTGGCCGTCGCGCGGGCCGGCACCCTCAGCAACGCCGCCAAAGCCCTGGGCGTGGACAACGCCACGGTTGGGCGCAGGATATCTTCCCTTGAGGCGTCACTCGGCGCTCAACTTTTCGACAGAAGTCCCCAGGGCTACAGGCTCACCGCGCTTGGTGAGGCGTTGACGTCATCGGCCGAGCGCGTCGAAGTGAGCGTCATGGGGGCAAAGGCCCGGGTCGATGATCTCCAGAACAGCACGACGGGCAGCCTGCGGATCGGCGCGACCGATGCGTTCGGCACCTACTTCATGGCACCGCGACTGGCGAAGCTGAAGCTGGAACTGCCGGGCATGCACATCGATCTGGTGGCTTTGACCGGCATACTGAGCCTGTCGAAGCGCGAAGCGGACATCGCGATCGGCATCGCTCGTCCCGATCAGGGGCGACTATTCTCCCGCAAGCTGACGATGTTTCGCCTCGGTCTCTACGCGTCCTACGACTATCTGGCCTCGCACCCGGAGATCAGCACCGTCGAGGATCTCACTGCGCACCCCGTCATCAACTGGGTCAGCAGCTTGATGTACGATCCGTCGCTCAACTATATTTCGGAAGTGAATCCCCGGATAGTGCCGCAATATGGTTGCAGCAATCTCGTTACCCAGATGAAGGCGACGGTGGGCGGAGCAGGCGTCTGCGCGCTGCCGCACTACCTCGCCCGATCGGAGCCCACGCTGCGCCCGATCCTTGCCGACACGGTGGAAATTGAGCTGCCCTACTATTTGACCGTGCACGCGGACCTCCATGAGCTGAGTCACATCCGCAAAGCGATCGACTTCATCGTCAGCGAGGTGGACCAGTTCCGCTCCGGCTTCTGACAAGCTCTCGCCAGCGCATAAGGACCAGCCGGGGGGAGCGAAGCCGCGCCGCATAACCGTATCGGCGCAAATCCCTTTTGCGTAATCCCTCCTACCCTCCGACGATATGATCAGGCGTATTTGTTACCCCATCTCGTGTCGTTCTTATATGATCCAGAGAGGGTCGAGATTGTAACGTCGATGATCCCGTCGATCGCGGCCAGTTCCTCGTTCTTGATCCGCTTGATCGCATCCTTGTCTTCCCCATGCATGATGCCCTTGATGGGACCAGGTCCGGTCGTCACGAACATCTGGGGCAACCAAGACCGCCCTCGCAGACTTGCGACCACGTCGGAAAGGCAGTTTGCCCTTGGCTCGATCTCAATCAGTGCAAATTCCCGGATGCCCAGCGCCTGCGGATCTAGAACGGTGATGAAACGCAACAAGCCTCGGCTTTCAAGGCTGCGGACACGGTAACGAATAGTACTGGCGTTCATCTGGTATTTGCGCGCGATCATATTGATCGACTGGCGGGCGTTGGCGAGCAACTCCGTAATGATCTGGCAATCAAGCTCGTCGACCTGGCCGGCAAACACCCGGGCCACCTCGCCCATGGTGGCTGTAAAATCGGCTTTGGGTTCGCGCGAGGAGTCAAACCGGACATAGCGCGGCTGGAACGAAGGAATGTCCAGCACGACGGACACAGTGAAGCGATATACCCCGGCTATCGTGCAGATACGGTTGGCCACCAAATCGTGAAGCGCCGCGGTGGTGCCAAACCGAATCATCAACAGCAGATCGAATGGCCCCCCCATCAGCTTGGTGATCAGCATGACTTCAGCGATCGGCTTGATGTGCGCGGCCACGGCCTCCAGCGATCGGCCCCGCACTTCCAGCAACAGAAAACACACCTGCTCTCCGGCGGCCGCCAGATCCAGTACCGCCAGCACATGCGACACACGGCGGCGGTCGAGCGCGCGCATGCGGCCTGTCACCTGAGCGACCGACCCGCCCAGCTTTTCGGCGACGGCGCGGGCGCTGGCCAACGGGTCGGCCGCCAGCGCGTCGAGGATGGCTCGGTCCACTTCCGTCAGCACGAGTTTTTGCACGCTTTTGCTGGTCATTGTCCCTCCCCGAATGGCCACCAGATAGCGCGCCGAATGGGGGCTGCAAAGCGAAGGAGCCAATTTTGTACCATATCAGCAATATATCACGCCATTTTTTACGCTTTTAGATATCATTGTCGCATTTATAGTCATATGAGCAGTCTGGTCCTTGACCAAACTGTTCGACAGGAGTATCCGGTCACGGAAGGCGGAGCATCCCGCCGGAATTGAGGATGGCGCTCCGGCAAGCCCGAGCGGAACTACCTGAAAGTAGGGTCATGAACTTGGACAAGGGCCGCCTTCTTGAGGCGATGGCCGAATCGATCAACCGGATCGCGCGGCGCTATGATGTGCCGGAATCGGACATGGATCATATGGCGGCGATGACTGTCGCCAGCGAGTTGATCCGTCACGATCAAGCGGGCCGCGCGGAGGATCTCTATGCCAAGGGGTATCTCCTGGCGGTTCGGCTGGCCAGGCTGGTTGGCCAGGACGATAATTCGGCCCCCTTGATCGCTCAGTTGAACGGCTTGCCGGCCAGCCTGGAAAAGAATGAAGGCGAGGCATCGGCTCTCGACCTGCTCGCCACGCTGAGGCGACTGCTGTCATCGCTGGTTGCAAAATCCAGCTATCCGAACGACCCGTCGGAAGAATGGGGAGCAGTTATCGCTTCGCTCTGCCAGTGGGAATCCGAACTTCTGAAGCTTCCCGCGCCGCAAACGGCAGCGGCCCAGAAGCGCAACGTCGAGGAAATGCTGGAAAGTTCGGCCCGCATGCGGGTTCCAGAACTGGATGGCGCGCGTGTCGTCGAATGCACCAGCCTGATCGGCGGTTTTGCAAACGAAACGACCCTCTTCAAGCTGGAGGATGCCAAAGGCCGGGTCTGGGACCTGGTTTCGCGTGCAGAGACCGGCTTGCAACTCGGTATCGAGGGGCGCGACCTGGGCGGGGAATATCATCTTCTGCGCTACCTTCATGCCCATGACATGCTGGTGGCCGAACCCCTCTGGCATGAAGGCGATGTCGAACGATACGGCACGCAGTTTCTCGTGACGCGCAAGGTCGAGGGCAAGAATTTCGGCACGGTGGTTCACGCCCAGCGGCTCAGCGCGTCGCAGCTTCGCACGCTGGCGATCCATCTTGCGAAAATTCACGCCCTGCCTCTCGACGCGACCGACCCCGACCTGCGGCAAAGCCACATCGACACGCGATTGGTCGGCGTTACTGCAAGCGAGGCGGTCGACAACTATCTGGGGCGGTGGATCAGATTGTGGCGATCGACCGGCCTGGAAAATTCACCGTCGATTGAAGCGACCGCGCACTGGCTGCGCGCCAACCTGCCGCGCACGAACGAGCCGCCAGTCCTCATCCATGGTGACTATGCACTTCACAACATCATGATGCAGGATGAGAAGATTACCGGCATCCTCGATTGGGAGATGTCGCATCTTGGCCATAGAGCCGAAGATCTGGCGGGGCTTCTGGCGTCCCTCCCCAATGAGGAGGATGCTGAATCCTTCATGCAATATTATATCGAGGCAGGCGGAAAGCCGGTAACAGCCTTCGAGCGGGAATATTGCAATGTGTTCCGATATTTCGGGATGTATGTCGTAATGCTGGAATCAGAGTTCCGCTTTTATTCCCTTCCCGAGGTCCATCCCGAATTGCTGGTGCTGGCCTCCTTCGTCCAGACGCCGGCTTCACGCATGGCGCAAGCGATCGAGAAGGCCGAACGGGCCAAGGCGCAGGGCTAGGACCACCGCCGGGCGATCGGCAACCATGATTTCAACTTTCGAAGGGCAGGCAGATGGCGCTTACAGCTTGGGATGACTATTTCATCCATCAGACCGGAGACACGCTGGACACTGTCGCGGACAAGAATGAAAACTTCATGGATCGCACCTGGTTTGGATGCCATGGGCTGGACGGAAGGACCTACATCGCCGCGGGGCTGGGCACATATCCCAACGTCAGCGGCCATGGAGTCATCGATGGCTCCTTCTGCGTCATCCGCGACGGGGTGCAGCATAATGTCCGCGCCTCCAGGCACATCGCGCGCGACGGAAGCACGACGGACCGCAATAACAGCGTCGTCGGACCGTTGGCGATCGAAACCATCGAGCCGATGAAGCGGCATCGCTTCTCCCTGGGCGAGAATCCCTATGGCATTAGCGGGTCGATCGACGTGACCGCCCGGGCGGCGCCCTTCCTTTACAACAAGCTGGACGTTCCCAGCCACCCGATGACCCATTTCACCCAGATGGCCTATTTTGACGGCGCCATCACGATCGAAGGCGAAAGGATCGAGCTGAATCGCTATGTCGGTGTGCGTGACCGTACCTGGGGCGTGCGCGGCAAGGGATTGATGCGCCATGTCGAAGCCTATTTCTGGATCATGGGCCATTTCGACGGTTTCAGCCTGAACTTCACCTTTTTCCATGTGCCGGTGCCGGGTAACAATTACATATTGGAAGACGGCGGGATCATGCATGACGATGGCCGCGTAACCCGGCTGGTCAAGGCGCGGCATCGCTTCCATTTCGACGAGGACACGACCGCTCCGGGCAGTACCCGCCTGTGGAGCAAGGCCGAGTGGGAATTCACCGACGAAGATGGCAAGATCTGGACGCTGGAGGCGAATGCCATTCAGCAGCCCTTCTTCAATGCCGGCCAGGGCTATGACGACCGCCATGGTCTGGACCGCGGGCCGCTTCTGGTTGAAGGCGAAACGTGGGACTTCAACAAGGCGTCTACTCTGAAAGACCTTCGGAACAGCAGGAATGGCGATGAGGATCGCTGGCATTTCGATATCCAGGATCGCCTTGTCGAACTGAAGCTCAATGGAGCCAAGGGCGTCGGGCTGGTCAACAATGTCTGCGGCCCGCGCGAAGGCTGGGCCTATACGCCGACACTAAAGGAATGACGACGCTATGAGGACGGCATGCCGATGTCGGCCTCATCCTGCCGTTTGAATAATCAAGAATAAAACCTGCTATAACTATAAAAATACGTCGTAGATACGTTTATTTGCAAGTAATGACAAAGAGGGGATTTATAATGCAGATGAAATCTTTAATTCTCAGAGCCCGTCTTGAATCTCATGCGTAACGAGCGATGCGCCTGATGAGGACCAGGGCAGCGGCGGCGTAGAGGAAGGC
>NZ_JBANRK010000008.1:0-119707 GCF_037860795.1 Sphingobium mellinum
GTGTCGCAACCCTCTGGAATCATACCGGAGCTCGATCGTCCACCGTCATTACGCCGCCGTTTCGAGACAGCCTCTAAGCTCTTCGGCCGCCGCCTCTTCGCTCGCTTGAGCGGCGGCGAATTCGTCGCTGATCCGCGCGCGGCTATTCAGGATCGTGGCAAGGTCGTCGCGGATGCGGGCGATCTCGCGATCAAGGCGCTGCAGTTGGGTAATGGCGCCCGAATCGGCGCCTGATCGATCGAGAATACTGTCGCACAAGGGACAATCGCCATTGTCGAGGGAGGTTTGGACCTTTGCTGCGACATGGACGGTCCCGCAGAGCGCGCAGCGGTCCTCCGACAAGGTGGCGCGGACGATGGGATGGTGGTCGACCGAGGAGGATTGCTGCAGCCGGCTTGAGAATAGGCGCCGATATTCGAGCTGCGTCTCAGTGAGCGAGGCGCTGAGGTCGGTCCACTTGAGGTCTGCGTCGCGCAGCTCGCCCTGCTTGCGCCGCATGCGCTGCTCCGCCTCGGCCTGCCGGGCGACGAGCGCGTCATGCTGGGCCTGAAGCTCAGCGCCCGTTGTGTGGTCATCGGTTTCCGCACCCTTGAGCAGGTCGGCGAGTTGCTTGATGCGATCGGCGACGTGCCGGGCGGAAAAGCGGACGTTGCGGCCGCGCGAGCTTTCCCGGTCCATGTCGCGCTGGAGCTTGTCAGCTGCCTTGGCCGCGACGGGATCGGCGCCGAAGGCGAGATACAGTGCGTTGGTGAGCGCGGCGTCGTCCCACATCAGCAAATGCCGACCTTCATCAAAGGTGGCGACGAAATGCATGAGGAAAACAAACTGGGCGAAATCCTCAAGACCAGTCAGCGCAAGTACCTTGGCATGATAAAGGTCTGTCAGATCACTACCGTCCTCGTCGCTCGATTGGCGAACCTCGGTCGCGCCGGAGGCCAAGTCGCCGATCGAGAGGCGTGTGATGCCGGCGTTGCCGAACAAATCGCGGGTGACGCTCACGGTGGTCGTCGGCCACGCGAGATCGACGGTGACGCTCGCGATCGGGCGGGCATGCTCGCTAATGCGGCCGCTGAAATAGTCGTCGGCCCGATCGGCACGCCCGGCGTTGCGGAGATAGTCTTGGGCCGACTGGAACTTGCGGCTGGGATCGGGGATCGCGCCGGTGATCGCGAAATTGATGGTGTTCAGGAAAGTGGACTTGCCGAGGCCATTGGCGCCGATGAGGCAGAACACCGGACGTTCGATATCGGCGCTGGCGTTCGGCTCGTTGGAGTAGAGGTCGAAGTTCGCTAGCGCGACCCGGGCGATCGTCGGCAGGGAGATCTTATGGTCGGCAATTTCAGGCACCCGGCATCTCCCCCCAACTCCACGTTACGCGCGCTCAAATACCAGGCAGTGTTCGGACAACTCGAATCCCCCTCCATGTTGCGAGCTATTGCGCATTGATCGGATAGCGCCGCTCTCGGTCAGGCGAAAGCCCAGAGGACGCACGCACTCGACGAGAATGGAGGCAACATCGACATGGATGCCGCCATATTGGCTGTCGCCGATGGCCACGACCGCGTGCCGGCCCGGCGCGAGGATCCGGCGCAGCTGCATGAAAATCATGGCGAGATCGTCGAAATAGAAGCCGATCATCTCGGGAATATGGGGATTCCACAAATCGCTCCTAGCGCGGCGCAGCGCATCAAGCGTTTCGTCGAGCGCCGCAGAGGCCACGATACGCTGCGTCTCGCGCCATTTCATCTGCACATGCGACCGCAGCGTCTGATGGCGCAGCGTGCGATTGTCTGGGCCGGACTGCAGATATCCGAGCATCCACAGTTCGAGATTGTAGACGTCGGTGTAGTCAAATGAGTTGGGGTATGGCGGCGAGAAGACCGCCACGTCCGCATGATCGACGCCCGCCAGTGCGCTCCGGGCATCGCCGCGATGGACGACATGGCGGCCCCGGCGCGGCCCGGAATAGGAGGTGAGGTCGGCGGCGGCCATATCGATCGCATCGTCAAGGCTGGCGATGAGATCGGCGGCCGAGCGACGCCGCGTTTCCCAGCCGCGGCGGTAGCGCCGCCCTTTGCCGTTGATGGTGACGTTGCTGTTGGGGACGAGCACTGACCCCAGAAGCACCCTGAGCAGGCGTGCCTCGTCCATCGGCAGGTCGGCCGATGCCCGCACAATCGCGCGGATCGTCGCATAGACGTCGGCGGCGAAGACGAAGCGGCCCTTCACACCAGGCTCGGCCAACGTCGGCGGCATGCCCGCGATTGGGAGACCGTCGCTTGCCTCGATTTCAAGGTCCGACAGCAGGCGATCATAGGCCGCGCAGAAGTTGGCGGCCGGCACAGGGGTCAGCTTGGCCTCGATAAGATCGGCCAGGAATGGATTGACCTCGACGACATCGGAAGAGATGCCGAGCATGCGGCAGGTCACGGCGGTCGTGCCGCTGCCACCGAATGGATCGAGACATCGATCGACTTTGTACGGCAGCGCACCCAGCGTGTCGGCAACGAATTTGGGCGAAAAGGCTTCTTTGAAGTGAAACCAGCGCTGGAAAGGAATGTTTGCCACCCCCTGGTTCGAAGAGGTCGGCGCGGCTTCGGCATAGCATTCAAGCCAGTTGGCGACGTCACCTAACGCGACTTGGCGGCGCGCCAGGCGCTGCGAGGTGCGAACCGTCTCTGCAAGTGGGGCGCGCCAGAACTCAGTCATACCGCCGCTTCGCGTTTGCGGCCGGCGATCAGGTGCTGGGCGAAGTCAGGCTCAATGTCTGACGATTGGATGAGCGCGGCGAGCACCGCGCGGCGTTCTAGGTCCGGCAACTGGGCGAGTTTGTGCACCCATCGGCTGGTCTTGCGACGGATGCGTTCGCGTTCGCGAAAGCTGCCGCCAATCGGCGCATAGTCGTGGAGATCTGGGGAGAATTCGAAGTTCGCCCATATCCGCTCGCGGCGGAGCCCGGCATGGCTGACATTGACGAGTTCCTTAACCTCCCATCCGCGAAGCGCCTGCTCGTAGAGCGGAGAAGGATAACCTGAGATCATGACCCGGCAGCGCAGTTGCAGAACCGCGTCGAGGAGCTTGCAATGGTCCTCGTCACTATATTCGTGCCGGTAGTAACGGCGGTTCTTCTTGGTTGCCGCGACATAGGGGGGGTCTAAATATACGAGTTCGCGGCCGTCGAAGGCGTAGCCCGAGAGAAACGCTAGCGCGTCGGCATGGTGCAGCACAAGGCCAGGAACGTCCCAGACGCTCGCCGCACGGATAACGTCTTCATCAACGTCGATGCCAACGCTGACCCGGGCGGGGCGCTTGTTGCGCATGATCGCGCCGCCGCCGAGGTGGGTTTCGATATAAGTGTCGTGCGGCGGCATCAAGGACACGATGTCCTGCCAGAGCCGCCCTTTTCCGCCTGCATATCCCATGCACTGACCATCGCCATTTCTGACGATGCAGTCAAGCGCGATGATCGGTTTGAGATAAATAAATGTGTTCGTGAGGATCGCACTGAACTTGCGCTCGCCAACGGCTGTACTTAGTGCAACTTCGACATTGTGAACGCCAAGAGCGGCTTTCTGCACATGGCGATAGTCTACGGCCTTCAACATCACCGACCATGCCGGAGTAGCCTCTGCGGCTTATGGGTAGAAAGCGGCGGCAATCGGCGGTGTGTGGCGGGCCACGCCCGATGAGGATGAGCACTATACCTACGCTGTGGCACTATGATTGCGCCACCGCGAAGCGTCTTTCTCCGCCAATTGCCGCCGTAGCGGGTAGCAGCCTGTTCGTCCGGGTCGGCCCCTTCTTGGTGTCCTGGAATGAGCCGCCACACAATGCCGATGAGCGGCGCTGGCGGACACCCGCCTCGTCAGGCACCCCAAGCATCGATGATCTGCGACAGCGGGAACGGATTCTGTTCCTTGCGCCACTCATGATAGGGCGCGGCCGTCTGACTATAAGGACCGGGTTGAGGCCGGTCGAATTGAACCCGCGTCGGAATATGGAAGGCGCTACCGAATACGATTGCCTCGCCTGACGACAGGATAGTCACCTGATCGAGCAGCCGTCGTGCCTGCATCGGGATGATGCGCCGAAAATGATCGATGTCGTCAGGGTTTTGCAGGCGGTGGCTGATGAAGTTGGCGCACTGGCTGATGATGGTCTGACTGATCTCGCTCGGCCGCTGGCTGGCGATGATGAGTGACAGGCCGAATTTGCGCCCCTCTTTGGCGATGCGCTCGTATGTCAGCCGCGCTAGGCGATGACCGCGATCCTCGTCTGACCGGGCCGGGCGGGCATAATTGTGCGCCTCTTCTAGAACAAGCACCCACGGATGCTTATAGCGCGAGGCTGCGGGCAGGCGCTCACGCGCCTCCAGCAACACCCGCCCGATCACCGCGCAAGCATAGGGGAGAACCTCGTTGCTCAACATCGACAGGTCGAGCACCGATACTTTCGGTCCCGTTGCAGCACCAAGCCCGAAGCGTGCGAACCATGAGGACAGCTTCTCGATCTTCGTATCGGTCTCCTCATAGTTGAGGAAGGCGCGCCATCGCTTGTCGTCGAGGCGGGTCTTCAGCCGCAGCTTCAACGTCGTCAGATGGGCATCGACGCGAAACGTATCCTCCTTGGAAACGGCGCGATTGATGAGCGAGGGGTCGGTCAGCGTTGCACGCGCGATAGGCAACGGAGAGTCAGCAGTGCGCGCGCCGGCCTCCGCCGTGCCGCTACCACCGACAATCTTGGCGCGAATCGCGTCTTTCAGCTTCTCCGCCTCCGCCGCTATGGCGGCCTGATTGTTCATGACCTCGGTGTTGAAATCGCTGGCTGACCGATGAGCGGTAAACAGGCCGGCGAACGGGTCTGTATCAATGTCAGTATCGGCGAGGTGGCCTATCACGGCATCGCAATAAGAGCCGGCTGCCTTCTTCTTGATTTTCGTCAGTTCGCTCAAGAGCTGGTCGAGCGCGCTCATGCCATTCTGAAGAGCTCCCATACTGGCGGCGGCAGTCGCGCTGCCGCCCTTGGCAATCGCCCACCAGTCCTTCAGCACGGGCTCTTGCGTCTGTTCCGACGCGCTCAGCCACGCACAGATTTCCTCCGCGTTCAGAAACCAGAGCGGAAGGCCGAACTCGTTTCCATTGAGGTAGATGCGATCCGGCAAGCGTTGCGCCGCTTCGGCCGTCGGGAAGGCTTTGGCGTATTCGCCATTGATGTCCAGGATGAAGACGTGCGGCTCCTCGGCCGCGCCATCGAGCGCAGCCATCGCCTTCTGGATCAGGCTCGACACCGAGAAGGATTTGCCCGAGCCGGTATTGCCCACGATCGCCAGCGGCCGCGAGAACAGGTCGTTATAGGAAGCCCGCACGACGTTGCGGTCCTGGCCGCTCGGGAATCCGATTTTCAGATCGCAATCAAAATCCTTCGCGTCGTAGCCCTCCGGCTTGTTGCGGCGAGGCGGTATCTCG
The DNA here is from genome assembly GCF_037860795.1 of Sphingobium mellinum. Lineage (NCBI taxonomy): Bacteria > Pseudomonadati > Pseudomonadota > Alphaproteobacteria > Sphingomonadales > Sphingobiaceae > Sphingobium > Sphingobium mellinum. The sequence continues at coordinate 5,466 of NZ_JBANRK010000008.1, forward strand.
AACACCGCACGAAGGATGTCGGGCGATCCGATTTCCGCTGGCGTGTCGAGCGTCGGCAGCACGGAGATACCCGGACTGAAGGCGGGCTCTTCGTCCTTGTGCTCGATCGTTCCGAGCAACTGGACGCTGGCGACCCGGCGCGGCTTCATCAGTTCGAGACTGAGATCGTCGCCGCTGCCGGGGTCGAAGGTCTCACGAGCCTCCAGATCGGTGATGATGCCGATCACGGTCTCGCCGGCGCCGAGCGAGAAGGTCAGATAGGCGTTGATCGCGATGGCCGCTTGCACGCCGTCCAGCGTCGCGCGCAACGCCGACCGAGTTTCGGGCAGCAGTTCCACCTTCACCCGGAAGCCTTGCACCGAGACGATATGGCCGACGAGGCGGGGGTTATCCATCCGCGCTCTCCGTGTCCGCGACGGCTGACGTCGCGGAGGAAGCGATCTGCTTTTCGAAGCGGCGCAAGCGCAGGAAATCGTCGAGCCACTGCACATCGGGCATCACCGTTCGAGCGAAGTCGTCGAAGGTCGCGTGCTTAAACGGCGTTGCAGCGAAGGTATCCGTCGCGGGACAGAGGACGAAAGCGCGCTTGCCGAGATCCTTGTATCGCCGAATGCGCGCGATCACCGGACTATTCGGATTGGGTTCGACCACAAGCATCACCAGCGAAGGATTCATCAGCGCGTTCTCGATGATGCGGCTGACATGATCGTCGCCAAAGCCATAGCCCAGCACGAGAAGGAAGGTTTGGGGGATGCCAAGCCGCACCTGAAAAGACCGGAACAGGTGCGCGTAGGGCATCGCGAGCGTCTGAGCGAATTTGTTGGCAGTCGGCAGAATTCCGACCGAGGGGGTGCCTCCAGCCAAAGCCGGAAGCACCCCGGCTTTCTGCTCAGATGTCAGGCTAGCGTATGTCTGGAACGGCATCAGGTCGGGATGTCGCGCGCGCATTTCATGGCCGTGCTCGAACCAGTGGATTGAGCCGTGAAGCTTGTAAAAATGGAGGAACTTGTCGAAGCGTCGGACGCGGCCCTCCGCCACCTCGCCCGGATAGTAGATGTCCAATCCATAAACGGAAGGATCGAACCGGGCGGAGGCGCGGCCTGTGAACCCGTCGAAATACTGGACTCCTAGAAGCTCCAATGCCTGCTCGAAGAGCGTGTCGTAATTGAGCGTGAAGAGATGAGTGCGTCCGAGATTGCTATCTCGCGCCACAAGCTTGGACAGAAACGCAAGATGCGGCGCGATCTTGTCGGCGGACGTGACCAGCCCGGTATCGGGTAGTGAGAGCGCGCACTCGGCGAAGATCGCCATGCGAAGCCGATCGACGAACCAACGCAGATCGGCAACGCTGGGCTCGGGCGTGCTCGGCCAGGTCACGGCGGAAAATGGCCCGCCAGGCGACTCTGCGACGACCAGAGCGTTGGCGACGAACGAAAGCCATGCCTCGAAACCGATAGGCTCATCGTCGTCGAAGGCGGCAAGAAGGACAGCGTTTTTACGGGCTTCGATGATTGGAGTAACTGAGGCTGGAATGTCGGGCAGCGCCTCGATCGTGCCGAATACGGCCGTTTCGAGATTGGCCATCGTCTTGCCGCCGGCGGAAACAGACGTGCCCGATCCCGTCAGAACGACGAGATTCTCCATTCGTAACCATTCGGATATTAGGGCTTGAAGGCGGACACGCCCCTGCTTCTGATCGAGGCCCGCTAATAGATCCCCGACGCCGCCGTCTTCGGCGAGGCCGATGAGCTGATATTCGATAGGTGCCGACGGCACGGTCGTCATAATATTCCCCCAGTCAGTCCCCCCGATCGTGACTGGCTCTAGCCGAATACTTCTGAGCCTGCACCATGCATATCCATCACGAGCCTTTAAACGATACCTGATAGGGGCGGTGATTTGCTATTCCCGAGCTGATGCCGGGCACAGTTCTTGATAACGATCTTCCATCGACGCACGTCGTCACGGAGCCCTTGAGTACTAAGAATGTAGGCCTAAGCCGCCTTGGCGGGGGGCTGGCTCAGCGACGAAGGTATCCGCGTCGAGACCGGCATCACGAAGAAATGGCGCTTCGGCCAGACGGGCGTAGAGATTAAGCATTCTTGTCTCGGCGCGCTTGATGAATGTCTCGTAGGCCATCGGGATGATCTTCGTGCGGCCTTCCTCGCGGACGCCTTCGCGCGGCGTTAGCTGTGATCCTAAGACGAAACAGGTGACGCGCGTGGCATCGTCGATCAGGCCACGGGTCTGCAATTCCACGACATATTTCCACGCCTGATTCTTCTGGTCCATGCCGATTGGGATTCCCGGCCGTTTCAGTTCGACCACGACCAGATGCGCGACGCCGATTACCTCATGCTGATCGTCGAACGCGGGACGCGCGAACAGGCCGACGCTGCCGTCGGGAAGGATCACGAAGTCAGGCCGATTGAGACTACCTTGGGCGGTGCCGCCGAGCAGCCGCTTGATGACTTCCGACATGCCGCGATTGGAGGTGAATTCGATGCTTTCGAATTCCGGACCGAACACCCACAAGCTACGCTCAATAAGTGGCTGCAACTCCCGAACCTCATCGGCGCGCTCGTCGCGGAGTTTATCGTGCAGTTCGCGGATCAGCTTTAACCTGTTCTGGATTTCATCTAGCGCCAACTTGGCCGTAGCGACGCTCCAGTCTGCGAGAATGTTGTCGAGCTGGTCCAGTTCACCCGGCTTGAGCCCATGCAGTCGCGCGAGCAAGCTATATTGCGAAGAAGACGCTTCAAGATTGGCAAGAACGCCGGCGACTTGATCGATCTGGTCGGGCGAGATGCCGGGACAGGTATCGATGACCTGATCGACAAACCTATTCCACCGCTCGCGCGCGCTCGGGGCGATTTGGACGACCGTCGACGCATAGCGCTCGCGAACCGCCTCCTTGGTTTCCGAGCGCCGCTCGGCGCTGAAAGCAGCGATTTCCTCGCGAATTTTGTCTTGTACAGCGACCTGGGTCTTTTTCCAGGTTTCGTTACCTTGCTGGAACCCCGACCAGTCAGGCAAAATCGCGTCGGTATCCGCTAGGAAGTCAGCGAAGACGATGAAAGTGAAGCGCTTGGCCTCACTGGAACGGCCATCAAGCACACGTTCGTAGTCGGTCCCGCGCCAGCCGCAATCGCCCACCAGCCGGTTGTTAACGTGCCAAGCGATTCCGTGCTGGCGGGTCGTGCGATCGGCGCGCTGCGAGTCGATCATCAGAATCTTTGCTCTGCCGATCTCTGGGATGTCGACGAAGCTCTTCCGCAGGAAATCCCGAGGAATGTCGTCGAAGCTGACGGCTTGACCGTCGACAGATACCTCAAAGTTCGGATCGGTAAGAAAGCGAGTACCGAGCACTTCACGCACATCGGCGGCACTGAGCCGGAGTCGGGTCGGCTCTACAGCGCTGACTTCAACACCGTGGCTGGTTCCCGCCTCGCGCTTGATGATCTGCCAGTCGAAGGGCCGATGGCCGCCTCGCGAAACGCGATAAGTGATTTTCTCCCCGGCCGCTTCGACGGTGATGTCATAGGGATTGGAGAACGCGAAACCGCCATGCCGGCCGCGCCCATTGCGTCCATAGATGCGGCGCGGTGCCAGCTCGGCGAGGTCCGCGGGCGGGGAAACATACTCACCTTCGGCCTTCACCCGGTTATAGTCGAACACGCCCCAACGCTGCTCGAATTGCGCGGCGGTCATGCCGCGGCCATTATCTTTGATCGAGAACTTCCGGGAGCCGTCGTTGGTGGGCCAGATTATATCGACCTTCGTCGCGTAGGCATCCCAAGCATTAGCAACAAGTTCGACTAGCGCGACAGAAAGGTCCGAAATGATTGGGCCAGCATGGCGATCAAGAAATCGCGGATCGAATGCCAAATATGGTTGCTCAGACGCCATAGCTTCCCCCCGATAGACCTTCTTAGCGACCGATTGTGCCAGCGCATCAAAATTCAACAGTTGGGCATCCGGGTGAGGGGCGAGCCAAGTCGATCACGATGCTGAACTGTAGCCCATCACCTCGCCCGGTGACGGCAGGCGTAGCCATTGCGGCGTCTGGATGGGCAAGGCGGCGGAAGGCGGCCAGCGGCGGTATGGCAGGCCACGCCCGATGAAGATGGGCATTATTCCTACGCCGTAGCGCTACGATAGCAACTGGCTGCTGCCGACCACGTATCGCCGTTCCCCTTTGGTGACGTGAACGGCCCTCCGAGCGTCTCGACCCTCCGGACAGCCGCTCCACATTGCCTTTAGTCGATGACGACGGCTTCTTTAAGCCGCCCCTTAACGATAGCGAACCGTTCCGTTTCCCATCTCCGATGCGCTATTTCGGGAAAACTCAATCGGGAACAGGGTTTGGGAAACCCTCTCCTGTCATCCTCGCGCCTACGCGCGCTGACACGGGGCATCTCGCAAGACGTTCGTTTGTGGGATGGCCTGCTGTGGCGCGTCAAATAGGTTTGACCGCCTCGTAGTAGTTGTTCCCGCCTTCGTCGGATCGGCAGTCGTCCAATCGCAGCCCAACGCTAGTAAGGTGCGCCGCATATGCATCCGCCCCCAGCGACATTGATGCACGGCCCGTTAGCGTATCATTCCAACGGCAGACCTCGCGTGGGGCGCTGAACAGAAACCGCCCGCCGGATTCCAGCACATTAGCAACGCTAGTGAGAAGTTTCCTCTGGTCGTCCTCGCCAAGCAGAAAGATAAGCCCGATCGAGATCGCACCGACAAAGTTTCTGCCAAAGAAGGAGCTGTCCTGAGCCGGTTCGCAGACGGCGGGCATGTCGGGGAAGTTAAGCCGGTAAGCGGAAATCAACGAAGGCGATGCATCGACGCCCCATACTGAAAAACCGTCATTCACCAGTGATTGGGCGATCGGCACGCCGGAGCCGCACCCTATGTCCAAGATTACAGCCGACCGGGGCATGCGGTCTTTCGCCCAAGATCGAACCAATTTTGCGCCGACCTGCGAGCGAATGGCCATAAACTGGTCGGCGACTGCCTCCCACCCAGCGGATTGGTCTGTCGTCATCCTTCACCTCGCAATAGCCGCTCTTCTAGCGGCCCATACAACAGCGCGCACCATTCCCGTTTCGGCATCCCATTGGGAAAGCCCGGCCCATCTTGATCGCCGTTCGCTTGTGGGAAAGCGCGTAGCTAGGCGCGAAGCATCAAGACAGCGGATCGGCGATCATCGCGGTGAAGTCGACCTCGCACGTCACCTTGCCGGCGACGCTGGCGACGCCCCGCAGCTTGCTGATGCGCGCGCGCTGCTGAAGGAAGCTGGCCTTCAGGTCGAGCAGGACACCCGGCTCCACGGGCGCGCGGAACTTCGCGTGCTCGATGGACAGGAAATAGACCAGCTTGCGGCTGCCGCTGACACCGAGCGTTTCCACTGCGAGGATACCTGCAGCCTGCGCCAGCGCCTCGATCTGCAAGAGGCCAGGCATGGTCGGGCGGCCGTGAAAATGCCCCCGGAAGAAGCCCTCGTTCATGCTGACGGCCTTGACCGCGTGAATGGCCCCGCCCGGCACGAGCGTCTCGACGCGATCGACCAGCAGCATCGGATAACGGTGCGGCAAGGCCGCGAGGATTTGCGCGATGCTGCGCGCGCCGGTGTTTATGCCGCGCCCTTGCGGGCTGTCACTTTCGGCCGGTGATTGCACGCACGATCGCCGCCTGCGGATCGCCGGCGATATCGGCGCGCCCCGATGGCGCGGGATAGGCGATGTTGCGGCCGGTGATCCGGTCGACGATCTCGGACTGGGGATCGATAGGCGCGCGGTCCTCGGCCGACACATAGCGAGCAACGGGCGCCTGACGCGATGCGCCAGTGATCGCGTCGATCGCAACCTGCTGGATGTCGCGCACCGGCGCCGCCGGCGCGCCCGCGCCGATCATGCTGGTGAGAAAGAGGATGACCATGATGTTCTCCTTGATGATGATGGTTTCAAGGTTGCCCGCTGCCGAGCGCGGGGCCGCCGACGCGAGGGCGCGGCCAGATATGCCCGCGCCAGGCGGCCCACAGGCAGATGGCGGCAGCCGCCACCTGACCGAGCGCGACGATCAGCGAGAGGGTGTGAAGATCAGCGCCCCACTGCGCGACCGCAAGCCACCCGATGCCGGCGGCGACCGCGAGGCGCACGGTCCCGGCAAAGGTGGTCCATCCGGGACGACCCGACCCCTGCGAGACGAAGCTGAGCACGAACGCCGCCGCCATCGCCGGATAAGACAGGCCCGCGACATGGAGATAGACCGCACCGTCCTGCAGCACGCCGGGATCGCGGCTGAAGATGCCGAGCCAGAGCGTCGGATGCACCGACACGATCAGGCCCACGCATCCGGTGAAGCCAGCCCCCAGGATCGTGCCCATCGCCGCGATGCGCTTCGCGCGATCGATCCGGCTCGCGCCGATGCAGGTTCCGATCATGGTCAGCATCGCGCTCCCCAGGCCGAACAGCACGGGTATGAACAGATAATCGAGCCGGGCGCCGATGCCGTAGCCGCCGATCGCGGCCTCGCCGAAGCGGCCGACCGTGCCGGTGACGATGATGACGGCAAGGTTGATCTGGATCACGCCGACGGAAGAGATCAGCCCGACCCCGAGCACGTCGCGGAAGAGTGCGCTGCGCAGCGGGTTGATGGTCAGCGTCAGTCCGGCGCGCCCCGTGAGCAGATAGCGCAGCAGGATGAGACTGGCGGCGCTGTAGTAGATCGTGACGGCAAGGCCCGCGCCCGCAATCCCCAGGCCCTGCAGCGAGCCACGCCGAAGATCAGCAGCGGCGACAAGGGCACGAGGATGACGACGCCCATGAGGGAGACGAGCGCGGGCGTCTTGACGTTGCCAGCGCCGCGCAGCGCGGCCGAGCAAAGGTTCACCACCCAGATCGGAACAGCGCTCAGGGACAGCCAGCGCGAATAGGTGATGGCCTGCGCGAGCGCGCCACCACGTGCACCAAGCCCCTCGAACAGCCACGGCCCCCACAACCAGATCGCGGCCATGAACAGGAGGCCCATGACGATGCCGAGCATGGTCGCGTGCAGCACATGATCGTCGGCGTCGACGTGGCGGTCGGCTCCGATCGCGCGCGCCACAGCGGAGGCAACCCCGCCGCCAATCCCTCCGGCCGACATCATCGTCATCAGCATCCAGACCGGGAAGACGACCGAGACGCCCACCAGCGCGTCGGTGCCAAGCCTGGAGACATAGTAGGTCTCGATAATGCCGACGAGCGTTTGGGCCACGAGCACCGCGATCGTCGGCAGGGCCAGACGCAGCAGGATCCTGAGCACGGGCCCATCGAGAATGGCGTGGCGGATCGCCGCCTTGCGATCATCCAGGGCGGTCGCCGGCCTGTCCTGTCCTGGCCCCTGTGCAGCGATGCTCATCTCGCAATCCCTTTGATCGCGTCTTAGGCCTTGAGGCCGAAGGTTTTGCGGATGCCCTTGTCGACCGGGGCGGCAGGCGCGAAGCGGCGCAGGATGCTGAGCAGCTTGGCGCCGCGATCGGCCGGATGGCGCATCTGGTATTTGCCCTCGATCGCGGCGACGATCCGCGCCGCGACCGCCGCCGGCGCGGTGCCGCCGGCGACCTGCTTCTTGACCGCATCGACGGTGTCCAGGAATGCCCCGGTATAGGCCGGGATATGCTCCTTCGACTGCCAGGCATTGGTGTCGAGGCTCGTGCTGGTGAAGTTGGGTTCTACCAGCATGACGCGCACGCCGAACCCGCGCACTTCGTGATCGAGCGATTCCGACAGGCCCTCCAGCGCGAACTTGCTGCTGGCATAGAGGCCCATGAACGGCGCGGGGAGGAAGCCGAGCACCGAACTCACATTGACGATCAGGCTTGCGCGCTGCGCCCGCATGACGGGCAGCACGGCGCGCATGACCCGCAGCGCGCCAAACAGGTTGGTGTCGAACAGCGCCTGGGCCTCGCTGTCGCTTGCCGCCTCGACCGGACCGACCAGCGACACACCGGCATTGTTGATGACGATATCGATGCGCCCGGCCTTCTGGAACACATGGGCGACGGCTTCGCGCACCTGGGCGTCATTGCAGACATCCATCGCGACCAGCTCGATGCCGGGAACGGGGCGCACCTTGTCGGGGTTGCGCGCGCCGCCGAAGACGCGGTAGCCCCCCTCGGCCAGGGCCTTGGCGGTCGCTGCACCGATCCCTGAGGATACGCCGGTAATCAGCACGGTCTTTTGCATGGCTATCTCCTGTTCGAGGCCAGTGGATGAGGATATTGGAGCAGTAAGGTCGCGTTCGCGTTCAGGCCTGCGCGCGATAGGCCTGCATATGCCGCAGCACGAATGCCTCGACGCCCATCGGCGGTTTGCCGGTGATGGTTTCGACGTCGCTGGTCATGCGATCGTAGCGATTTTCCTGAATGAGAAGCGCCATCGTGCTAAGATGAGCAAGGACATGCTGGGTCAGCATACCGCTGGCTTCGAGCGCTTCGCGCCAAGGCTCAAATGGCACATCGACATAGGTGATTGTCTCACCCAGGCCCCTGGAGAACGCCGCGGCAATATCGTTCATGTCGTGCGAGCGGGCGCCGGTCAGTTCATAGACCTTGCCGATATGCTCATCGGGCGCCTGCAGGATCGCGGCGATCGCCCTGGCGACGTCCTCGCTCGCGATCGGCGAGATTTTGCCATGTCCGAAGGGCAAGCGGATTTGCCTATGATCGCGGACCGATTGCATCGACAGGCGCAGAAAGAACGTATCGAGAAAAGCCGTCGGGCGAACATGGACGAGCGGGAGCCCCGACCAGTTCAGTGCCTGTTCCGCCAGCCAATGCAGCTTCTGTTGCGGGCTGTCGGTGCTCGCCGTCACACTCATCTGCGACACGGTCATCTGCGATATATTGACGAATGCACGGACCCTGTGATGGCGGGCGACCGCGGCGATGTTGACAGCCGCCTCGAGATAGGTCGGCGAGACGCTCATACCGAAGTAGATATGGTCGCACCCTTCGATCGCGCGATGCGCTGCATGCAGATCGAGAAGATCGCCCACGACTATCTCGGCGCCTCGATCGGCAAGTTGGTTCGAGCGGTCGCCGATCGCCCGAACCATCCCCCTGACCTTGAGACCCCGTTCCAGCAGAATGTTGCACACGGCGTAGCCGATGGTGCCCGCGGCGCCTGTGACCAGAACCGGTTTCGTCATTTCATGCTCCTTTGGGGTTGCCCCTTGTCCAGCGGCTCAGTTTCGCCGTGCAGGCGCGTGGCCCATCGTGCGATCGCCAGCAGGATCGGACGGGCGGCCTCGCCGATATCGGTCAGGGCATAGACCTGGCAGTCGGCGGGCGGCGGCAGCGTCGTCCTGCCGAGGATGCCCGCTTCTTCGAGATCGCGCAGCCGCCCCGCGAGGATGTTCGCCGACACCCCCGGAATGGCCGTCCGCAGCCCGGAGAACCGTGCCGGCCCGCCTCCAAGCACGCGGAGGATAGGCAGGGTCCATTTGGCGGACAGAATATCCTCGGCGATCAGGAGCGGGTCGTCGGTCTCGGCGCGGCGCCTCATGTCTGGGTGGGCCGGTGCGCAGGCCGGTCCTGCGCCGTCGGCGCTCCGGGCAATCCCGCCTCGATCCGCCTGACGCGCTCCTCAAGGCCCGCGATCCAGCGGCGCTGCTCCTCAACCGGATCATAGTCTGCCGCCCAGGCCAGCGCCTCGACATAGCGTTTCGTGCCGGACCACAGGCCGCGCAGCCATTCTCCTAATGCCATGGACCATCTCCTGATCGATTGGACGTGCTCATGTCGGGCGCTCCTGCGGCGCGGCGTCGTGCGTCGGGCCATCGGCAGGACCATGGGCGAGAGCGGGGGTCGCGGCGCGATCGTCGCCGGACGGGGGCGTGATGCGATACCAGAGCGCATAGAGGGCGGGCAGGAACAGCAGGGTGAGGACGGTCCCGCCCAATGTGCCGCCGATGAGGGTCACCGCCATCGAGCCCCAGAACACCGAGCTGATGAGCGGCACGAACGCCAGCACGGCGGCCAGCGCGGTCAGGATGACGGGCCGCGAGCGCTGCACCGTCGCCTCGACCACCGCATCGAACGGCGTGAGGCCCGCACGCTCATTGTCATGGATCTGGCCCATCAGGATCAGCGTGTTGCGCATGAGGATGCCGGCGAGCGCGATGAGACCCAGGATCGCGTTGAACCCGAAGGGCTGGCCCGTCAGCAGCAGGGTCGGCACGACCCCGACCAGGCCAAGCGGTGCGGTCAGCAGCACGATCCACATCGCCGAGAGGCTGCGCACCTGAAGGATGATGACGATCATCATCAGCACGAACATGATCGGGAAGACCGGCGCGAGCGCCGCATTGGCCTTGCCCGCTTCCTCGATCGAACCGGCCATGTCGATATGATAGCCGGCGGGCAGATCCTTGATGATTGGCTGCAGCTTCTTCATCATCGCGGTCGAGACGTCAGGGGGCTGGAGCCCGTCGGCGATGTCGCCGCGCACGGTGATGGTCGGCACACGGTCGCGGCGCTGGAGGATCGGATCCTCCATGCGGACCTCCATGCGACCGATCTGGCTGACCGGCACGTGCTGACCCTGGGCGCCGGTGAGCGTGTAATCGCCGATCCGCGCCGGGTCGAGGCGATCGGTTCCCGATGAACGGACCACGACATTGACGGTGCGGATGTCCTCGCGGGCCTGGCTGACGGTGACGCCGGTCAGAAGGAACTGGAGCTGCTGGGCGACATCGCTCGACGTGAGACCGATGGCACGCAGGCGATCCTGATCGAGCACGAAGTGCAAGGCGGGCGCCCGATCGCCCCAGTCGCTGTTGACGGTGCGCATCATGGGATCGGCTTGCAACACGTCCTGCACCTTCGCCGCGATCGTGCGGACGGTGGCAAGGTCGGGACCGCCGACGCGGAACGCCACCGGGAACGGCGAATAAGGGCCGAACACGAGCTGGGTCGCGCGGACCCGGGCCGCAGGGGCAAGACCATTCGCCGCGGCCTGCCGCAGCCGGACCTTCAGCGCATCGCGTGCTTCTTCGTCGGGCGTGCGCACGATGATCTTGGCGAAGGAGGGATCGGGCAGTTCGGGCGAGAGCGACATGAAGAAGCGCGGGGCGCCCTGTCCAATATAGGTGGTGACGACCTTGGCTTCGGGTTGCTTGCGCAGCCATGTCTCGACTTCCTGCGCGGCGCTGGCGGTTTGCGCGATCGCGGTGCCCTTGGGCATCTGCACCTCGACCAGCACTTCGGGCCGGTCGGACGCGGGGAAGAACTGCTTCTTGACGATGGGCATGCCGGCGCCCGCGACGAGGAAAGCGCCGAGCGTTGCGAGCGCGACCAGCTTCTTGCGTCGCACCGCCCAACTGATGACCCCGCGGACCTTCTGGTAGCGCGGCGTCTCGTAGATCGCGGCGTGGCCGCCCTCGACCGGCTTGATCTTGGGCAGGAGCTTCACGCCCATATAGGGGGTGAAAATGACCGCCACGAACCATGAGGCGATCAGCGCGAAGCCGACGACCCAGAAGATGTTGCCGGCATATTCGCCGGCGGTCGACTGCGCGAACCCGACCGGCATCAGGCCGATTACCGTCAGCAGCGTGCCCGCGAGCATCGGCGCTGCCGTATGGCTCCACGCATAGGCCGATGCCTTGATGCGGTCATAGCCTTCCTCCATCTTCACCACCATCATCTCGATGGCGATGATCGCGTCGTCGACGAGGAGACCGAGCGCGAGAATGAGCGCACCGAGCGTGATGCGGTCTAGCACGCGGCCCGTCGCCCACATGATGACCAGCACGACCGCGAGCGTCAGCGGCACGGCGGCGGCTACGACGATGCCGACGCGCCATCCCAGACTGATGAGGCTGACGATCATGACGATCGCGAGCGCCTCGAGGAAGGTGTGCATGAACTGGTCGACGGCCTCGGAGATGTTCACCGCCTGATCGGTGACGGGCGTCAGGCTCATGCCGACGGGCAGCTCGGCGGTGATCTTGCCAATCTCCGCCTTGAGCGACTTGCCGAGATCGAGGCCGTTCCAGCCCTCGCGCATGACGACGCCGAGCAGGATGGTCGGCTCGCCCTCGCTGCGGATCAGGAAGGTCGCCGGATCCTCATAGCCGCGCTCCACCTTGGCGATGTCGGAGAGGCGTAGCGTGCGGCCGTTCGAGACGATCGGCACGTCGCGCACCTTGGAGAGATCGTCGAACGCGCCGTCGAGACGCACCACCGTCTGCTGGCCCTTGGTCTCGATCGCGCCGGCAGGCGTGATGAGGTTCTGGCTGGCGAGCGCAGCGAAGATGTCGCGCGGAGAGACGCCGAGCGTCGCGAGCCGATCCTGTGCGAATTCGACATAGATGCGCTGTGGCCGTTCGCCGATGATGTTGATCTTGTTGACGCCGGGGACGTGCAGCAGGCGCTGGCGCAGGCTCTCGGCCTCGCGCGCGAGCAGGCGCTGCGGCTCGCCCTTAGCCTTGAGCGCGTAGAGGGCGAAGGTCACATCGCCATATTCATCGTTGATGAAGGGACCGACGACGCCCTGGGGAAGGTTCCTGACTTCGTCGCCCAGCTTCTTGCGCGCCTGATAGAATTGCTCCTGCACCTCGCGCGGCGGCGTCTTGTCGATCAGCGTCAGCGTTGTGAAGGCAAGCCCCGGACGCGTGAAGGTCTCGCTGCGATCATACCAGCGCAGCTCCTGCAGCCGCTTTTCCAGCGGCTCGGCGACCTGATCCTGCATCTCCTGCGCGGTGGCGCCGGGCCAAGCCGTGACCACAGTCATCACCTTGATGGTGAAGCTCGGATCCTCGGCGCGCCCAAGGCTGAGGAACGAGAAGATGCCCGCGCCGACGATGGCGATCAGGAAAAAGAGAGTGACGGCTTTTTCGCGGACCGCGAGCGCGGAGAGGTTGAATCCGCGCTTCTCGGATACGCCCGCAGCGGCGGCCTCGGGGCCATGATCGCTCATCGGGTCGCTCCCGCGACAGGGGCGGCGATGCGCACGGCCTGACCCTGGTGGAGCATATGCGCGCCCATCGCCACGAAGCGCTCGCCGGGCTTGAGGCCCGACGTGATGGTGGCGGTCTCTTCGCCGAGTGCGGAGATGCGGACCGGACGCCATGCAATCGTTGCGGGCTTGCCGTCGCGGATCACCCAGACCCCCGGACCCTTGCCGGCATCGCGGATGGCGCCGAGCGGCACCACGGTCTGAGCCATCTCTCCGGGCTGCGACAGCGCGATGGTGACGGTCGAACCGAGCGGCGCGCGCATGGGCGCGCCGTCGAGCACATAGCGCGCCTCGAAGGTGCGCGTCGCGGGATCGGCGGCATTGGAGAGCTGGCGCAGCCGCGCCGTGCCCGTTGCCCCGTCAAAGGTGCGCGCGCGGGCGGCCGAGCCGATCGCGGGACGCACCGTCTCGGGGAGCTGGACCAGCGCCTCGCGCGGACCGGAGCGGGCGAGCCGCACGACGATCTGACCGGCGGCGACCACCTGGCCGGGTTCGGCCAGCGTCTCGACGATAATGCCGTCGGCATCGGCCAGCAGCACGCTGTAATTGGCTTCGTTGCGCGACACGCGGGCCTGCGCCTCGGCCGCCGCGAGTTGGGCGCGCGCGGAATCCGCCGCCGCCTTGGCCTGATCGTAGGCCGACGCCGAGACGGCGCCGGCACCGACCAGATCGCGCAAACGCTTCTCGTCGGCTGCCGTCTGCACGGCGCGGGCACGGGCCGCCTGCACGCTTTCCTGCGAGGCGCGGGTGGTGAGCGCAAGATCGGTCTGGTCGATCCGCATCAGCGGCTGTCCGCGTCGCACCGGCTGCCCTGCATCGACGAGGCGTTCGATGACCTTGCCGCCAACGCGGAAGCCAAGATCGCTCTGCACCCGCGCCGCGACCACGCCGGTGAATTCGCGGGTCGCCTCGCCGGCCTGCGAGGTCGAGCTCACGCGCACCAGCGGGGGCTCGGTGCGCGGATCCTTGTCCGACTTGCCACAGCCGGCGAGCGCGAGCGCCAGCAGCACCGGCGCGATGAGAGTTTGGCGATAGCGATTCGTCACGCGGCGATCCTCCATGAGGAGGTCCATTTGTATCCGTGTGACTATTGTGTCAAGTGGTCACTGGTCCAGATCAATGAGCTTATGGTGCGAGACTGCGCAGGATCAGGCCGCACACTTCGATCTGCGCATCGGGGAGCAGGTCGAGATTGCGGTCGAGATGGAGCGGGTCGATGAACGGCATCATCGTGTAGAAGATGGCGCGACAGGTTTCGTCGATCGGCGTCTTGCGCTCGAACTCGCCATTCTCGCGGCCCTGCTTGACGATCTCCGTCAGCATGGCGTTGAGCGTTGCGAAATAGGCCTCAGTCGAACTCCAGCGCTCGGCCGCCGACAGTGCCGCGATCTCGTAGATCTTGCGATCGTCGAAGAAGAGCTGGACGCTCAGCTCGGTCAATGTCCTGAACATGCGGCGCAGACGATCCGTGGCGCTGCCGCCCTCGTCGATAGCCCGGCGCGCCTCGATGGTAAGGCGGTCCAGTCGCTCGCTACAGATGGCCTCGCCGATCGCCTGCTTCGACTCGAAAAAACGGTAGATATAGGCCTTGGAAAAACCGATCTCCTTGGCCAAGTCGGAGACCGTTGTCTTGCCATAGCCGTAGCGCGCGAAGCACTGATGCGCGGCGGCGATGATCTGGTCTCGCACGGCATGTTCGGCGGGCCCGCGTGCGGGTGCATCAGGGGGACTGGTTGTCATCGCCCGATCTTAGAGCTTGCGGTCGAGATTGACAACGGGTGACTACGCCGCATATTGGTCACACCGATCTGTGTTCCTGTTGAGGGTGTGATGCGGCCCAAATCTTTGATCCTGTTAGCCGCCAGCGGCTCGCTCTTGCTCGCCGGCTGCGCCGTGGGGCCGCGCTATGTGCGCCCTGAAACCACAGCGCCCACCACCTTCCAGGGGGCGCCGGCGGTCGAGGGGCGGGCCACGGCGGCGGCAACGGTCGATCTGGTAAACTGGTGGCGCTCATTCAACGATCCGTTGCTCACCAGTCTGGTCGAGCGGGGCCTTGCCCAGAATCTCGATCTTCAGCAGGCCGCCGCCCGCGTCATGCAGGCGCGCGCGGCACTCAAGGGCGCGAACGCCGCGCTGCTGCCGTCCGGTCAGGTAAGTGGGCAGGCGGGCGAAGTCTATCAGTCGCTCGAAACCCCGATCGGACGGATCGGCAGCGCCTTCCCGCAGTTCGAGCGCTCGACCGAGACCTATGATCTGAGCCTTGGCGCGAGTTGGGAGATCGACCTGTTCGGCGGCCGCGACGCCGCCCGTGATGCCGCCCGCGCCGACTGGCAGGCCTCGCAGGCGGGCGCGACAGCGGCACGGCTGTCGGTCGCGGCGCAAGTCGCCGACACCTATGTCGCGATCCGGATGCTGCAGGCGCGCCTCGATGTCGCGCGCGCGCAGCTCGATACCCAGCAGAAGCTCGTCGACCTCATTGGCCTGCAATATAGCAAAGGCGTAGCGGCCGAGCTGCAGCTTCGGCAGGCCGAAGGCGCGCTGTTCCAGGTGTGCGCCGCCGTTCCGGCGCTGCAGAACGAACTCGACATGGCGATGAATGCGCTCGACGTGATGCTTGGCCTGCAACCCGGCTCCACGCGCGTCGAGCTCGCGGTCCTTGCCCCGATACCGCTTGCCCCCGCGGTCTCGGCGGCGGGCGGGCCGGCCGCGCTGCTGCGTCGTCGGCCCGACATCATCGCGGCCGAGCGTACGCTGGCCGCCTCCAACGCCCGCATCGGCGTCGCCGTCTCGGAATATTATCCGAAGATCTCGCTGAGCGGCTTGCTCGGTACGGCGACGACGGCGGCGGGCGGACTGTTCACTGGAAATGCGACGCAAGCCAACGGCATATTGGGGCTGCGCTGGCGGCTGTTCGATTTCGGCCGGGTGGACGCGGAGATCAAGGCGGCCAAGGGCCGCAATGTCGAAGCGCTTGCCGCCTATCGTCTGACGGTGCTGCGCGCCTCGCAAGATGTCGAGGACGCATTCTCGACCCTCGTCCAACAGGAGGCACGGTCGGCGGCCCTGGCGCAGGGCGAAACCTCTCTGACTCGCGCGCGCAATGCGTCGTTCGCCGCCTACAAGGGCGGCTATGCGAGCCTCATCGAAGTGCTCGATGCGGACCGCCGCCTGTTCGAGACGCGCGATGGAGCCATCCAGGCGCGCGCCGCCGCCGCGCGTGGTGCGATCGCCTCGTTCCGGGCGCTCGGAGGAGGCTGGAACCCGCAAGGCGACACCGGTTGATATTCGGAATGCGCTTGTTTGCCATGCTGCACATGGCGAGGTTTTCTGGCTGCGGCGACCATCTTTACGGTGGCAACCCGCGTCTTTGTACTCGACTTCCGGGACAAAACTGGATCCGAGCGAGCACCGATCATCCGCACGAGGCAATGCAATTTCGCGAAAACCGGGGGCCGTCTGATCGCAGGCGCTCATGTGGCTGAAGGAAGCATTAGCGCAAACTGAGGGCTCGGTGATTACGGTATGACCTTTTATATCCGACAGCTTCGCTACGCCATCGCGGCTGCCGATCACGGTAGCTTCTATCGTGCGGCCCGCGCGCTAGATGTTGAGCAATCGACGCTAAGTCGCGCCATCCAAAAGTTGGAGCGTTCGATCGGGATGCGAATCTTCGAGCGCTCTCGCGCCGGCGTCACAATGACGCTGGCCGGCACCACGTTTATTCGCGGCGCAAAGCCAATGGTAGCGACGGCGGACAAGCTTGTGACGATGATGCAAGCGGCAGGTCAGGGCCGCGCTGGGGGCCTATTGCTTGGACACAACAGCCCGGTCTCCGCAGGCAATCTCCGGGCGACGCTTATGAACTGGCACGAGGCACATCCCGATGTCGAAGTGGAATGCGTCGAGGCTGATCGTAGCGTTCTCCTCGCCGGACTTGATACGGGCGAGATCGACATCGCGATCCTGATGGGAACGCCAAGCCATGACGGATTTCGCTGCGAGCCGCTTTGGAGCGAACGAATGCTTGTCGCACTGCCGGCGTCGCATCCGCTCGCGGAAAGGGACGTCGTTCACTGGACGGACCTTCGGAGCGAGCATTTCATGCTGCCAGCAGCCGACCCCGGACCGGAAATCCGCGACATGCTCCTCGGCAGACTGGCGATAGCAGGCGGCAAGCCGGACATCCGAATGTTTCAGGCCAGCCGCGAAACCGTCCTCAGCTTCCTAGGCGCCAGCTCCGGCGTGAGCATCGTGTGCGAGGGATCGACCGGCGCGATTTATCCTGATGTCATCTATCGGCCAATTCACGGCGAACAAGGGCCAGCGCTGACCGAATATTCGGGTTGCTGGCGCGATGACAACGGCAATCCGGCGCTGCATCGCCTCCTCGGGTTCATCAAGACACGCTATGCGCTGTCCTTTTGTTTCTCACAGAGATTCCAATAATATCTTGGAGTTGATCGGCATGACGCAAGGCAAGACTATCATCATCGTGCTCGTCACTTTGGTCATCGGCTTCACGGGCGGATTCGTCTTGCGGCCCGTTATTTCGCCGATCCAGCCAGCCGATGTCGTAGCTGTCGCTTCGCCGGCGCCCGCGGCGCCTGCCGAGGCGCGCGGCACGCAGTATTTCGTCGCTCACATCGACGAGGCGCGTCAGGTGGTGGCCGGGTGTCGTGACGGCTCGGTGCGTGGCGGCGAATGCGCCACCGCCGAGGAAGCGATTATCAAAGTCGATGCCGAGGAGCGCCGGAGGAAGTTCCTCGGCAACTGAACGGCGCGACTGCGATCAGCCTTTCGCGCCCCGCCGCCCGCGCGAGAATCCCCGGTCGCTCGCCATGAATCGGGCAAGCATCGGGGCGACCAGCTTTTCCGGCGTCACCGCTTCGCCGCCCGTTTCGGTCGCCAGGGCGGCGGCATAGGCGGCGAGATCGCGGTGCACGGCGGCGGGCAGCTCCACCGTCAGCTTGACGGGCCGGTCGTCGGTGAGTGGCCCGAGCTTCAACTTGGTCATCGCGTTTCTCCGATGGGTTCGAGCACAAGATCGCGCGTGATGACCACGCGCAGCGGGTGCCCTGGCCGGATGGTGAGCGTCGGCTGCACATTGAGCTGCCGCCGCACGATCTGCTGGCCGGTCTGATTGATGGTGTCCTGCGAGCCGCGCCGCAGCGCGCGGGTCAGGTCGTCCTCGCTGTCCGCGCCCAGCTCGGCGCCGACGCCGAGTAGCGTGGAGACGGCCGCCCCCCTGAGCAGGTTGCCCCAGTGCTGGTTCACGCGGTCCTGTAGCCCCGCGAAGCCCGCGCCATCGGTGCCGGGCTGGCGCTCAAGAACGATCGAGCGGCCGTCCGGCATGATAAGCCGATCCCAGGCGAGCAGAACACGGGTCTGCCCGGCGGCGATCTGGCTGTCATATCCACCGATCAGCCTCGCGCCCTGCGGAATGAGAAGGATGCGGCCGGTGGGGCTGTCATAGACGTTCTGCGTGACCTGCGCGGTGATCTGGCCGGGAAGGTCGGACCGGATGCCGGTGATGAGCGCGGCAGGAATGATGCTGCCGGCCTGTACGATGTTGGGCGACGCGGGCGCGGCCAGTCGCTCCACGCTCACCGTGCGTTGGCTCGATGCCTGCGCCATGAAGGCACGCTTCGCCGCCTGATCGCCCTGAGCCGCGCTCGCCTGCTGCGGCTGCGGCGCGGCTTGGTCAGGCAAGACGAGCGACGGAGCCGGCGTCGCTCCGTTGCTGCCCGCGTTCCCACCGAGGAATACGCCGCTAATGCGGGCGGCGTCGCGTTCCTGCTGGGCGCGTTGGCGAGCCGCCTCTGCGGCCTGGGCATGGGGATCGAGTTGGCCCGGCTGCGCGCCGACCGGCGGTACCGGCACGTTCTCGCCGCGCTGCTGGGCGGACACGATCGGCCGGCCGAGATCGCCTGGAAGCGGCGGGCCGAGACGCGGCGCCTGCGCATAGTCTCGCGGCCCCGACGTGATCGTCTCGGCCGTGGCGCGGTTCTCGGTGTTGTAAAGTTCTTCCGCCTGCCGCTCGCCGGCCGGTTTGAGGGCGTAGATCAGCGAGCCGCCGATGGCGAGCCCGGCGACGACGCCCATGACGGTCAGCGCCTTGCGCGACAGCCGCATCACGCGCGGCGGGTCGCCCCTAAGCTGGAATGGCGTCGGATCGGCGAGCGCCGGCTGCGGTGCTGCCGGCTCGGCGGCAGGCATATCGGTGCGATCGTTCACGGCCGCCGCTCCCGCCCATCGTTGCGCGCGATGCGGACGCGCTGCTCGCTGCGCCGGTCGCCCAGGTGCAACTCTGCGGCGGCGAACAGGCGATCGACCACCATGTAGCGGCCTTGCACCCGGTAATTCACCAGCTCGGCGTCGCCGGCCGCGCCGGTCACGAACAGCGGCGGCATCTCGCCCTGCGAGATCCCGGCAGGAAACTCGATGAAGACCTGTCGGCCATCGTCGAACGCGCGGACCGGACGCCACGGCGCGCGGTCGCCGTCGATCCGATAGCGGAAATTGAGCGCGGACACGTCCACGCCGCTCGCTGCGGGTGCGGCGGATGCCGCCGCCGCATTGGCGCTGCGTAGCGCGATGAGCTGGTCGTGCGGGTAGGTCCAGGATACCGACGCCATGTAGGTCGAAGGCGTCGCGCGCAGTTCCAAGTGATAGGTGCGCCGATCGGTGTTGATGACGAGGTTGGTGGCGATGTCGGGCCGCGTGGGCTTCGCGAGGATATGCACGCGCGCGGTCGGGCCGCTACCGCTGATCGTGTCGCCGATAATCCAGCGCACAGTATCCCCGGCCGCGACCGGCCCCGGCCCAACGAGCTGCTCGCCTTCCTGCAAGGCAATGTCCGTCACTTGTCCGGGCGCGGTATAGACCTGATAGAGCGCACCATCGGTCCACGGATATTGCTGGATGGCGTTGAGGAACCCGTCGCGCACCGGCTGCACTCGGGCGGCGGCATTGGCGGCGCCGACGCGGCGGCGCGGATCGGCAGGCTCGGGCGGCGATCCGGATTCGCCGACCGGCTTCAACTGGCCGGGCAGCGGCAGCGGCTCGGGGATCGTCACCACCTCGACCGCGCGCGGCGCTTCGGGCGCGGGCGTCGCTGCGATCTCGCGTGACCGATCGTCGTAGGCGATGGTGGGCGGCCGGGCGGACGTGGTGGCGCAGCCGGCGAGCGCGGCGACGGAGGCGATCAGCGCCGCCGATGCAACGCGGGGAAACGGTGGGCGCGTCATTGCGACAGCTCCTTTGACCAGTTGAGGGCATTGACGAAGACGCCGAGCGGGTTCTTGCGCAGCGCGTCGGGCGTTCGCGGCGGCTGCACGACGACGGTGAGGATCGCGGACCAGCGTTCGGTGGCGGCAAGGCTGCCGTCCTGATAGCGGCGCTCGGTCCAGGCGACCCGGAAGCTGTCCGGCGACGCGCGGATCACGCTGGACACGTCCACCGCGACCTGCACCTTGCCGACCTGGGTGAACGGGTCGTTGGCGCGGGCGTAATCGTTGAGCGCCAGCGCGCCCTTGTCCGTGGTGAAGTCATAGGCGCGGAGCCAGTTCTGGCGGACGATGACCGGATCGGCCGGAATGCTGCGCACCTGCTCGATGAACCGCGCCAGGTGGAACGCCACCTGCGGATCGGTCGGACGGTAGCCGGCGTCGGCCGGCGCGACCGCCTGCGCTTCGCCGAGCCGATCGACCTGCACCACCCACGGCACGATATGACCGCGCGCGGACTGCCAGATCAGCCCGCCGGCCAGGCCCCCCGAAAGAGCGAGCGAGCCGAAGAAGGCGAGCCGCCAGTTCTTCGCCTGCACGCGGGCCGAGCCGATGCGGTCGTCCCATGCTTGGGCGGCGCGCTGGTAGGGTGTCGTGGGTTCGGGCGTCTGCCCATAGCGGATGGTGGGGCGTCGGAACATGGGCGGCTAATCCTTCTGGCTGAGATCGACGGATGCGCCGCTGCCGCCACCGTCACCGGAGCGCAGCGTGTGGGCGGCGACGGTCGCGCCGTGAGTCATGGTCTGGCGGCGCTTCATCGCGGCCGCCCAGGCGGGTGAACCGTCCGGCGATGGCGTTGGTGTTGACGGGTCGCCAGAGATCGTCCCGCCGGTGGCGGTCACGGCGGCGCGGCCGCCCGAGCGATAGCTGTCCTTGAGGGAGGCGGCCGCCCGGCGGAGCGGCGACATGGCTGCGCCTACGGCAGCCTTGCCGACGCCGCCGGCCCCGCCCGCGACGGCGGCAGCGCCGGTCTTCCCGGCCGAGCCGAGCGCATAGGCGCTGCTGGCGGCCCCGGATGTGAAGGCCGCGCCGCGCGCTGCACCGCCGATCGCGCCAGCGGCCGCACCGGCGCCAAGACGAGCGGCGGTGGCACCGCCTACAGCCAAGCCGCCGGCCGCCAGCACGGTGCCTGCCGCGGCGCCCGCGCCAAGCGCCGGGCCGCCCGAGACAATGCCGTTGGCGATCGACGGGCCGAAGATGCCAAGCCCGAGCAGGCAAAGCGAGGCGAGCGCGACGGCCATCGCGTCCTCAATGCTGGGCTGCGCGCCGCCGAAGCCGGCGCGGAACTCGTCGAACAGGGTCGAGCCGATGCCGATGATAACCGCGAGCACCAGCACCTTGACGCCGGACGAGATCACCAGCCCCAGCACGCGCTCGGCCATGAAGGCGGTCTTGCCGAACAGGCCGAACGGGATGAGCACGAACCCGGCGAGCGTCGCCAGCTTGAACTCGATCAGCGTGATGAAAAGCTGGATCGACAGGATGAAGAAGGCGAGGATGACCAGCGCCCAGGCAAACAGCAGCACGGCGATCTGGATGAAGTTCTCGAAGAACGAAACCCAACCCATCAGATCGGAAATGGATTCGAGGATCGGCTGGCCGGCTTCCAACCCGACCTGCGCGACGCGGCCAGGCTGGAGCAGCTCGGCGGCGGTGAAGCCGGTGCCCGAGGCTTTCAGGCCGAGACCGGCGAAGCTCTCGAAGACGATGCGGGCGAGGCTGTTCCAGTTGCCGATGATGTAGGCGAAGACGCCGACGAACAGCGTCTTCTTGATGAGGCGGGCCAGAATGTCGTCGTCCGCGCCCCAGCTCCAGAACAGTGCCGCAAGCGTCACGTCGATGACGATCAGAGTGGTGGCGATGAACGCCACCTCCCCGCCGAGCAGGCCGAACCCGCTGTCGATATAGCGGGTGAAGACTTCGAGGAAACGATCGACGACGCCGGTGCCGCCCATGTCAGTTCTCCTGTGGCGTGGCGCCATCGGCGATGCGAGCGGCGGGACGCGCGCCGGGCGCGAGAAAGCGGCGGCGGTTCTCTGCCCAGGCCCGCAGGCAATCGGAGTCGCTCGCGCCCGCAGCGCCGAGCGACTGACACCGGCGCAGCTCGATCAGCAGCGGGTCCGTCGCCGGGGTCTCGGCGAAGGCCGCCGGCACCTCGCGCGCGGGTTCGGGCGGCCGGCTCATCTCGATCGCGGTCATGGTGATCGCGATGGCGACGAACACGATCGCGCCGAGCCGGGCGAGGAGCTTGCTGTCCACGGGCATCAATCGTGGAACATGCGGGCGTTGCCCGGCTGGTAGCCGGTGCGCGGGCTGAGGAACCGGCGGAGCTGCTCGCGGGCCTGCGCCTGCGCAGCCGCCCGCTGGGCCATGTCGAGCGACTGCGCCCGGCCCTGCGCCGCGACGAGCGCAGTCAGATCGGCGAGCTGCTGCGATTGCAGGGCGATGAGCTGGTTGCCGGCTTGGGCGGCTTGCAGCGCGCCATCGGCCGACTGGCTGGCGTTGACGAGGCGGTCGAGCGTGGCTCGCGATCCGTCGAGGTTGCCGACGACGCCGGCCTGCACCTTCAGCGCATCCTCGAACGCGCCAACGCTCGTTTCCCAACGGCTGCGCGCATCGTCGACGAGTGACTTATCCGAGCCGGTCAGATTGGTGCCGCGATAGCGTTGCGAGAACACCTGGTCGATCGAGCGCACGTTGTAGGCGATGCGCTGGGCTTCGGAGAGAAGCTGCTGGGTCCGCTGGAACTGGCTCTGTAGCTGCTGGAGCTGGCTGAACGGCAGCGAAGTCAGATTGCGCGCTTCGTTGAGCAGGCTCGTCGCCTGGTTCTGGATTTGCTGAATCTGATTGTTGATCTGCTGGAGCGCGCGCGCCGCTTGAAGCACATTGGAAGCATAATTGGTCGGGTCATAGACGATCCCGCCGAACTGCGCGTAGGCCGGGGTCGCGGCGGTGATGCCGATGACCCCCGAAGTGGCGAGGACGCCGGCCACGATGGCGCGGCGCAGTATCGTAT
Source organism: Sphingobium mellinum (assembly GCF_037860795.1). Taxonomy (NCBI): domain Bacteria; kingdom Pseudomonadati; phylum Pseudomonadota; class Alphaproteobacteria; order Sphingomonadales; family Sphingobiaceae; genus Sphingobium; species Sphingobium mellinum. The sequence goes on from NZ_JBANRK010000008.1 coordinate 28,769, forward strand.
TTTTCATAGCGGTAACTCCTGCTGGCTGGGGGGAAGAAGCTCGACGGCCCAGGTGCAGCCGCGATGCCGCAGCCATTCGGCCGCGAAGGCGGATGCCCCGTGCGTTTCGGTGATTTCAGCGATGCGAAGCTGGTCGGATTTCGACGATGCAGCGGCGAACGCCAGCGCGATCTCGCCCAGGCCCAGCTCGAACAGGCGGTTGCCGCGCCGTGACTGGCAGTAATAGTCGCGCTTGGGCGTCGCCCGGCTGAGGATTTCGATCTGGCGGGCGTTGAGACCGAATCGCTCGTAGATCGCCGCGATCTGCGGTTCGGCCGCGCGCTCGTTCGGCAGGAATATGCGCGTCGGGCAGCTTTCGATGATGGCTGGCGCAATGCTCGACGTTTCGATGTCCGCAAGGCTCTGGGTGGCGAACACGACGCTCGCGTTCTTCTTGCGCAGCGTCTTCAACCACTCGCGGAGCTGGGCCGCGAAGTCGGGGCTGTCGAGAACCAGCCAGCCCTCGTCGATGATGATGAGCGTGGGAGAGCCGTCCAGCCGATCGCCGATCCGGTGGAAGAGATAGGACAGCACCGCGGCGGCTGATCCGGCACCAACCAGACCTTCGGTCTCGAACGCTTGAACCGTCGCCTTGCCGATCCGCTCGGCCTCAGCGTCGAGCAGCCGACCCCACGGGCCGCCAATGCAGTAGGAAGCCAGCGCCTGCTTGAGCTGCTGACTCTGCAACAGGACGGAAAGGCCGGTGATCGTGCGCTCGCCGATCGGCGCAGACGCCAGCGAACCGAGCGCGGACCAGATATGCTCCTTGGCTTGCGGATCGACCGCGACGCCTTCGGACGCGAGGATCGCCGCCAGCCATTCGGCCGCCCAAGCGCGCTCGGCCGGATCGTCGATATGGGCGAGCGGTTGGAGCTGCACGCCGTCGCCGGCCTCGTCGGCGAGCATCCCGCCGAGATCCTGCCAGTCGCCGCCCATGCCGATCGCGGCGGCGCGGATGCTACCACCGAAGTCGAAAGCGAAGACCTGGGCGCCGGGATAGCGGCGGAACTGCATCGCCATCAGCGCGAGCAGCACCGACTTGCCTGCACCAGTCGGGCCGACGATCAGCGTGTGACCAACATCACCGACGTGAAGGGAAAACCGGAACGGGGTCGAGCCTTCGGTTCTTGCGTAGAGCAACGGGGGTGCACCGAAATGCTCGTCCCGTTCCGGCCCCGCCCATACCGCTGACAGGGGGATCAGGTGGGCGAGATTGATAGTGGAAATCGGGGGCTGGCGGACGTTGGCGTAGCTATGGCCGGGCAGGCTCCCCAGCCACGCCTCGATCGCGTTCATGCCCTCGGGAATGACCGTGAAGTCGCGCCCCTGGATGACCTTCTCCACCAACCGCAACTTCTCGGCGGCGATGGCGGCATCACTGTCCCAGACCGTCACCGTCGCGGTGACGTAAGCCATGCCGGCATAGTCAGCGCCCAGCTCCTGCAGGGCGGTGTCGGCGTCGGCGGCCTTGTTCGAGGCGTCACTGTCCAGCAGCGTACTCGCCTCGTTAGTCATCACTTCCTTGAGGATCGCCGTGACGCTCTTGCGCTTGGCGAACCATTGGCGACGGATGCGGGTCAGCAGCTTGGTCGCGTCGGTCTTGTCGAGCATGATCGCGCGGGTGGACCAGCGATACTCGAAGGCGAGCCGATTCAACTCGTCGAGCAGGCCAGGAAAGGTGACGCTCGGGAAGCCGGTGACGGTGAGCGTGCGGAGGTGATGGTCGCCGAGCTTCGGTTCGAGCCCGCCGGTTAGCGGCTCATCGGCGAGCAGCGCATCCAGGTGCATCGGCGTTTCCGGCACCCGCACGCTCTGGTGCCGGGTCGAAACCGTGCTGTGCAGATAGGTCAGCGTCTCGGCGTCATCGAGCCACCGGACCTCCGGCACGAAGCCTTCGACCAGACTCAAGACGCGGTCGCTGCGGTCGGTGAAGCCCTTGAGCAGCTCCCAAGGATCGACGCCGGTTGTCGAACGGCCCTCGTAGAGCCAGCCTTCGGCGCGCGCGGCTTCCTCGGCCGGCGGCATCCAGAGCAGCGTCAGATAATAGGCGCTCTCGAAATGGGCACCTTCCTCGCGGAACTGTTCGCGCCGCTCCATATCCACCAACGCCGACACCGGATCGGGAAACGCGGACTCGGGATAGTCGAACGCGGGCGTGCGCTGCGCCTCGACGAAAATCGCCCAGCCCGATCCGAGCCGGCGGAGCGCGCTGTTCAATCGGGCGCTCGTAGCGACCAGCTCGGCCGGCGTCGCGCTGTCGAGATCGGGGCCGCGAAACCGCGCCGTGCGCTGGAACGACCCATCCTTGTTGAGGACCACGCCTTCGCCGGCCAGCGCGGCCCAGGGCAGGAAGTCGGCGAGGCGCGCGGCCTTGCTGCGGTATTCGCGCAAGCTCATCATGGCTGCATCCCTGTCGGATAGCGGAGGTGGCGGCGTGCAACGTCCACGAACTGCGGATCGCGCCGCGCCGCCCAGACCGAGATCGCGTGGCCGATGGCCCAGATGACCAGGCCGGCGATCCACAGGCGCAGGCCCAGGCCGATCGCGCCGGCCAACGTGCCGTTGACGATGGCGAGCGCCCGCGGCGCACCGCCAAGCAATATCGGCTCGGTCAACGCCCGGTGGACGGGGGCGTGAAAGCCCGCAATCGGTTCGGCCCCGTCGAGCATCAGACTAGCGCCCCGCCGCCGAACGAGAAGAACGACAGGAAGAAGCTCGACGCGGCGAAGGCGATCGACAGGCCGAACACGATCTGGATCAGCCGGCGGAAGCCGCCCGACGTATCGCCAAACGCCAGCGTCAGGCCGGTCACGATAATGATGATGACCGCCACGATCTTGGCCACCGGCCCCTCGATGCTTTCGAGGATCGACTGGAGCGGCGCTTCCCACGGCATCGACGATCCGCCGGCATGGGCCGGAACGGCGAGGGTCAGCGCGAGGACGCTGGCGGTGGCGGCGAGCATGACGCGGTGTGCGCCATGCCGAAAGGCATGGATCATTGCAGGTCTCCCGGTTGGGTGGTGGAAAGCGGAACGAGGCGATAATCGCCGGTGGCGGGGTCGAGCCCTTCGACGCGGGCCAGCTCGGCGAGGCGGCGGCCGTGCCCGTCGCGGACCAGCACGGCGATCAGGTCGATGGTCTCCGCCAGCAACGCGCGCGGGACCGTGACGACGGCCTCCTGGATGAGCTGCTCCATACGGCGTAGCGCGCCGAGCGCCGTGCCGGCGTGGATCGTACCGATGCCGCCGGGGTGTCCTGTGCCCCAGGCTTTCAGGAGGTCGAGCGCTTCAGCGCCTCGCACCTCGCCGATGGGAATGCGGTCAGGCCGTAGGCGCAGTGAGGAGCGAACAAGATCGGACAGCGAGACGACGCCATCCTTCGTCCGCATAGCGACAAGGTTGGGCGCGGCGCATTGCAACTCGCGGGTGTCTTCGATCAGGACGATGCGGTCAGTGGTCTTGGCGACTTCGGCCAACAGCGCGTTGACCAGCGTGGTCTTGCCGCTGCCGGTGCCGCCCGCGACAAGGATGTTGGCACGGGCGGCGACGCCATCGCGCAGCGCCGCGGCCTCTGCGGCTGACATAATCCCCGCCGCTGCATAGTCGTCCAGCGTGAACACTGCGACCGCAGGCTTGCGGATTGCGAAGGTGGGTGCGGTGACGACGGGCGGAAGCAGCCCCTCAAACCGTTCTCCACCTTCCGGCAGTTCGGCCGAGACGCGCGGAGATCGAGCGTGAACCTCGACACCGACATGGTGCGCGACCAGACGCACGATGCGTTCGCCATCGGCGGCGGACAGCAGCTCGCCGGTGTCGCTGATGCCTTCGCCGAGCCGATCGAGCCACAGCCGACCGTCCGGGTTCAGCATCACTTCGATGACAGCCGGGTCGTCGAGCCAGGCCGCGATCGACGGCCCGAGCGCCGTGCGCAGCATCCGTGCACCACGCGTCTTGGCCTCAGATCGGATCGGAGTAATCGTCACGATGGTCCCCTGGTCGGGGTCGAGCGTTCATCGCCCGACGTCAGGGGTTCATCAAGAAGGCCGTAAAATACCCCGCTGCAACATCTCTCTGTTGGCGTAGCGCGAGCGGCGGTGGATACTTGCGGAGTGCGGATTCAGGGCGCGGCGATTACAGGATGGCTTCAAACTATCGCTTTAAGGACCAGATCCGAGTCGCGCCTGAGAAGCTGATCGAGTTCGCTTGGTCAGCTCCGATGCGCGACTTGGCCAAAAAGGTGGGCATTTCGGATGTGGGCCTGCGCAAGCTTCTGACGGGATACGGGATCGTCCTTCCGCCGCAGGGACACTGGAACCGCGTTCATGCCGGACGGCGCGTTCCCGATCCACCAAAGCCGGACCCGCGAAGACCGGGCCAGCGCCAGCACTTGTATCTGGACGAACGCTTCGCCGACATCCTCGATTGTGAGCCGCTAGCTAGTCCCGATGGCCCGTTTGCCAGCGCGTTTGTCCCAGAAAGCCTCGACGACCTGCGGGAAATGCTAACCCGAAAAATCGGGCGGGTCGGCCTGCCCCGAAAGCTGGACCCACTGCATCCCGGTTTGGCTGGCATCCTGAAGCGCGAACAGGAGTTGCGAGCCAAGGCTGCTCAGGCTGACCGCACTTGGGGCGTTGCCAAACCCTTATTTGATAATCCCGTTGATCAGCGTCGACTACGGATTCTAAACGGGCTTTTTTGGGTACTCAAGAAGCAGGGCGCTGCGGCAAATGCATATGAGCGCGAAGCAGAGATTCACGCCCAAGCCACGGTCGGGAGCATGCACATCTCGATCTCCCTCGAGCCGAAGCGTGGCCGCTCCTACGCAAATCGCTGGTCCTACCCTGATCAGGCTGCAGCCCTTCCAGCGTCCACCCCTCTCGTTCTCTCCATTCGTCCATCATGGGATAGCGAGCTTGAAAGATCGTGGGAGGACAAGGACAAAAGCAGGATCGAGACATGCCTTGCGGACATTGTCGTCGAGACAATCGTGGGTGGCGAGGCAGCCTACCGCCGTTCGCTCCGCCAGGAGATCGAACGGATCGAGCATGCCCTGAAAGCGGAAGCCGAAGCTCAGCGCAGGCGGCTTGCCCAGGCGAATGAGGCACGGCTGAAAGCGCTCCGCCGCAGCGGAGAACTATTACGGCAGGCTCAGGACATCCGATCGCTCATCGCAAGTGTCGAGGAAGCGGTGACGGCGGGAGAGCATGATCTTACTGGATTGGAACTGAAGGACTGGGTCGATTGGGCGCATGGCGTCGCCAACGAAATCGATCCCGTCAAATCCGGGCAGGTCAAAGAGCACCTGCGCCCTCCGAAATCCGAGTGAGCATACAGGCGGACGGAATAGCCAGGAATCTCCAAACTATCAGGTCAGCCGTCCGGAGAGCGATTTTGCAGTTCCGACCCGATGTCTTCTGATATCTCATCCACCAAGCTCTTGCCGCTCGCGTAGCGCCGACCGAGCGTTTCAACGAAGCCTTCGTAGCGCTTACGCCCCTTCACCTGAGCGGCCGCTTGGTCTTCGTCGGGCAGCGGCGGCGTGACGGAAAGCCAGAAGCGGACGAACAGCGCCAGCGCCTCGGTCGTCAGGCCGGTGTTGCGCTCCAGTCGCTGCAACTGCCGCGACAGGCGATCGAGGCGGCGGGCGAACGCCGCCTCCATCCGGTCGGCACCGTCCGGCGACAGATAGGATGTGACCGCGGCTTCCACGATCGCCGAGCGCGAGATACGCCGCCGGATCGCCAGTTCGTCAATCTGCTTGGCAAGCGCGGGCGGGAAATAGACATTGAGCCGGACGCGCACGATCGCCCCCTACAGCTCGATGCCGTCGCCGGGGTCGAGCGAGGCTTGGCGCGCTAGTCCCTGCATACGGCGACGCACGGCCGCCTGCCGGGCCGCATCGTCTTGTTCGTCATCGACGATCGCGAACTCTTGAGCGGGCGGCGGCGATGTTTCGGGCGCAATAGCGACATGCTCGGGCAGTTCGGGCTCACGGCGCAGCCCGCCATTGGCGGCATCTTCCTGCGCCCGGACGATCCGCGCCAGGTCGCCCGGATCGGCGGTGGCCGCGCGCCCGGTCCAGTCATCGGGCCGCGCCGTGCCTGCGGGCGGCTTGGGGGCGTCCGTGATCCGCTCGGACAGGCGGCGGTCCTGGAAGTAGCGCACCTTCTTCGCCCGGATTGGATGGACGCCCGCCACCATCACGATCTCGTCGTCGGGCGGGAGCTGCATCACCTCGCCGGGGGTGAGGAGCTGGCGCGCAGTCTCAGATCGCGACACCATCAGATGCCCGAGCCACGGCGACAGGCGATGCCCAGCATAGTTCTTCATTGCCCGCATTTCGGTCGCGGTGCCGAGTGCGTCGGACACGCGCTTGGCGGTCCGCTCGTCGTTGGTCGCAAAGCTCACCCGGACATGGCAGTTGTCGAGTATCGCGTTGTTCGGCCCGTAAGCCTTCTCGATCTGATTGAGCGACTGCGCGATCAGAAACGCCTTGAGCCGATAGCCCGCCATGAACGCCAAGGCGGACTCGAAGAAGTCGAGGCGCCCGAGCGCCGGGAACTCGTCGAGCATCAAGAGAACGCGATGGCGGTTGCCCTTCGGCGTCAACTCTTCGGTCAGACGGCGCCCGATCTGGTTGAGGATGAGGCGGATGAGCGGCTTGGTGCGCGATATGTCGCTGGGCGGCACGACCAGATAGAGCGTCGCCGGCCGCTCGTCCTCGACCAGATCCGATATGCGCCACTGACAGGCCCGCGTGACCTGCGCGACGACAGGATCGCGATAAAGCCCGAGGAACGACATGGCGGTGCTGAGCACGCCCGATCGTTCGTTGTCCGACTTGTTCAGCAACTCGCGCGCCGCGCTGGCGACGACGGGATGCACGCCAGTTTCGCCCAGGTGCGGCGTCGCCATCATCGCGGCCAGCGTCTGCTCGATCGTTCGCGACGGATCGGAGAGGAACGATGCCACTCCGGCCAACGTATTGTCCGGCTCGGCGTAGAGGACATGCAAGATCGCGCCGACCAACAGCGAATGCGATGTCTTCTCCCAATGGTTCCGACGCTCGAGACTGCCTTCGGGATCGACCAGCACGTCCGCGACATTCTGCACATCGCGCACTTCCCACTGGCCGCGCCGCACTTCCAGCAGCGGATTGTAGGCGGCCGACGCCGCGTTGGTCGGATCGAACAGCAGCACCCGGCCATGCCGCGACCGGAAGCCGGCGGTGAGCTGCCAGTTCTCGCCCTTGATGTCGTGGACGATCGCCGAGCCCGGCCAGGTCAGCAGCGACGGGATGACCAGCCCGACGCCCTTGCCCGATCGGGTTGGCGCGAAGCACAGCACATGCTCGGGGCCATCGTGACGGAGATAGTCGCGGCCGAGTCTGCCCAGCACCACGCCATCGGCGCCGAGCAAGCCGGCGGCGCGAACCTCCTTCTCGCTCGCCCAGCGCGCCGAGCCGTAAGTCTCGGCATTCTTCAGCTCGCGCGCGCGCCACACTGACATGCCGATGGCGACGGCGATCGACGCGAACCCGCCGGACGCAGCGATATAGGCGCCTGTCAGGAATATGCGCGGTGCGTAGGCGTCGAAGCTGAACCACCACCAGAAGAAGGCCGGCGGTGGATAGACCCGCCAACCGCCGATGATGAACCACGGCGGGCCTAGCTCGGGCTGGTAGGCCAAAGCCGCGGCCGTCCACTGCGTCGCGCCCCACACACCGGCGAGCACGATCAGGAACACGGTGATGACCTGGCCCCATAGGATTTTTGTCGCGGACATGGATGTCTCCTTGCGTTGGCTAGAGGCTGAGGCCGCGCTTGCGGCCCATCATGAGGTCGAGCCCGCCTCCGTCGCGGACGACGCCGGACACCTGGCGGCCGAGCTGCTGTTCGAGGGCGCTGGCCCAAGGCACGAGGCGGAAGCCGAGTCCGTCGTCGATCATGGCGAAGCGGCCGGACGCGAGCGCGAGGCGCTGGCGGACGACACCGGCGACCTTCTCGCCGGCTTGCGTCGGCCGGTAGGCCAGTCCGGTCTCACCGGCGATCTTCGCCCCAACCGCGTCCAGCTCGCGCCGCCGCAGCGTGTCGATCAGGCCGCGCTCGAACACGGTCCGCTCGCCATAACGCCGGGCCAGCCCCTCGCGGACGAGATGATCGGTGCGGGCGTCCATAGCGCGGCGCACTTCGGCACCGAACCCACCATCCGCGACGCCAGCGCCGCGCTCCATCAGCCGATGGTCGAGCCAGGTCGCGCCGGGCGCCTTCACCTGCGCGGCGAGGTCGAGGTCCGACCGGGTGGCGAGGATCAGGGTGGGCTTCGGCTCGCCGGGCTTGCCGATCGCGCGTAGCTCGACGATCCCGCCAAGCGCCGGGCTGTGCTCCAGCGCCTCGATGCCGGGCAAGCGGACATGATGGCTGCGCCCGTCCGTGCCGTCGATCACGGCATAGGCGGTGCCGGTCAGCTCGTCGTGCAACCCCTTATCGATCAGCCGGCCGGCGATGGGTTTATCCGGCGCGCCGTTCACGACGGCATAGCCGTCGAGCGGCCGGTCCTGCCCGTGATCCTTGAGCGCGTGACCGATGGTGCGGATGATGTCGCCGCGCGCGGCCAGCTCGCGCAACTTCGCCTGCGCGCCCTCGGCGACCGCCCATTGGCCCGGCTCGCCCTCGGCGGCGAGCCCCATCGTCTCAAGGTGCTGCAACCGGCCGACCATCAGCCGGCGCAGGCGCGGGTCGTCCGGGCCGGGCCGCTCGGGACGCAGGTCGATGACGCCCAGCTCGTCGGCGGTGCGTTGGATCTCGGTGTCGAGCCGGGTCCAGCGCTCCGCCGTCACCTCGCGGTCGAGCGCACGCTGGATTTCATGCTCGGGTTTCGGCCCCAGCTCGGCTTGGGCCAGTTCCTCCGCGCGGGAGCGCAGCCCATGACTGATGTAGTCGCGCGCCATGACGAGATCGGCGCCTTGGTCGGTGACGCCCCGCACAAGCAGATGGACGTGCGGGTTGTCGGTGTTCCAGTGATCGACCGCGACCCAATCGAGCCGCGTCCCCAGGTCCGCCTCCATCTGCCGCACAAGGTCGCGGGTGTATTCGCCAAGGTCGGTCAGCTCGCCCGCGTCTTCGGGCGAAACGATGATGCGGAAATGGTGCCGGTCATCCTTGCAGCGCTCGGCGAACGCGCGGTCGTCGGCGCGATCGGAATCCGCATCGAACATGCGCGTCGGCGAGCCATCGCGGGTCACGCCTTCGCGCTTCAAATAGGCAACGTGCGCGAACAGTGGCGCCATGCGCCGGCCGCCGATACGGTGGCGCACCGGCAGCGCCTTCACCAGCACGCGCCGGCTAGAGCCGAACAGGCGGCTGCGCGCGAACGCCGTGCGGCCTTTCCCAAAGCTCGACTGGCCGCGCCGACGCGATCCGCCCCAGCCGCCACGCTGGCTCCCGCCGCTCATCGCGGCGACGCGCAGAACCTCGGCGACCAGGCCGCGCGCATTGCGGCCTTGCGCCTTGCTGCGTTTGGCCTTGCCCGGCCGGATGCGGAACTCGCGCTCCTCGCTCATGGCCGGGCCGCTTTCCGCCGAAAACCGGCCGTGGTGCCGTTCGGCGCGTTGAAATGCCTGGCTTTTTCCTTCCGAGCGGCACGCTCGCCGACCGACGCCCCCATGTGAAGCCACGGAAAAGCCCCGGCTTTTCGGCGAAACGGGGTGGGGCTTGTATCTTGCCCTCGTCTGTTTCTGCCGTTTTCCTCCTCCCCAGCCACTTTGCTGCTTCGGACGGATGAAGGGAGCGACGGGCCGATCATTGCGGTCGACCCGCGCGAGCGCGGGACACGAACAGGATGTCGTGTGCCACATTGGGCGACGGATCGGTCGTGCGACCGCCGTCAGATTCGACGCTGCCTGAGGGCGTTTCCGGCATGGTTTCGCTGCTGCCGGACGGCGCGCTAACGGCCTCTGATGCGGCGCTCCCCGTGCGGACAAACAACGCGGCGCGGCGCCAGGCGAACGGATCAGGCGGCACGCTCACCGCCACCTCCACAGCGCCCGATGCGCCAGTGATCGGCGCGAGCTGGGCGAGATAACCCACCGTCTCGGGCGGCAGCGGACGGCCGCGCGACACGAAGTCGTCGTAGCGGCCCGGTCCCGCATTATAGGCCGCCAGCATTGCGCTCGCGTTGCCGTAGCGATCGTGCATCTCGCGCAGATAGGCCGCGCCCGCCATGATGTTGTCGCGCACGTTGAACGGATCGGGGCCGAGGCCGTAGCGGGTGCGCAGCGCGCCCCAAGTCGCGGGCATGATCTGCATCAAGCCCATCGCCCCGGCGCGCGAGACGGCGCGGGAATTGCCGCCGCTCTCGACGCGCATCACCCCCCATATCCACGCCTCGGGAATGCCGAACCGCCGCGCTGCTTCGGCGACATGACCGGCATAGGGATGGACGGCCGTCGATCGCGCGGCCGGCATATCTTGCGCCAACGCCGGGACAGGCGCAGCGCTGCTGAACAACAGAACGACGGCAAGCGCCAGCGCCGATCCGACTCCGTTCCGCCGCCAGCCTGCCAGCGTGCTCGCTGCGGTAAAGGGTGCGCGCGGAGCGCCGGCCTTCGGCCGCCCTTGACCTTCGCTGCGCGCCCCGGCCGGCCTGCGACCGAGCGGGACGAAGGGATGAGACAGCTTTCCCGCGAACAAAGGGATGGGTGGGTAGCGCACGGGCTCAGTCCTGCTCGCGCGATTTCGGTTGACGGTTCCAGCGCAGCGACCACGCCGACTTGTCGCCCGTGTTCTGGAACAGCGCAGCGCGGATCGGCTGCGCGAACGCGGGATCGTCAATGCGCAGCGAGACGTATTCCCCGGCGCGTTCGCCGGTCTCGTTCCAACCGGCGCCGATCTCCGGGCCTTCGCCGCCGTCGCCGCGGTGGACGCGCCAGTCGGGCGCCCTGTCGGCGTCGCTGTCCTCGGCCGGAACGATGGAGATACGGATGTCGAGCGTGGCCGTTTCGATGATGCCCTCGTATCCGTTGGCGGTGCGGATGAAGCTGCCGATCTGCATGATGATCTCCTTTGGGTTGGCAGTTGAAAAAGCGGGTCAACGCCAAGTGAGCGGCGCGTCGGGCGTATCTCGGGTAAGGATCGGGATGGCGCGGCCGAGCACGGTCGAGGCCTGCAGCGGGCCGAAATAGCGGCCGTCCATGCTGTCGGCGTGATCGGGGTTGAGCATCAGCAGTTCGCCGGTGCGCAGCTTGCGGCAGCCCTGCCAGACCGGCAGCGGGCGACCCATGCCGTCACGCTCGCGGGCGACGACAACAGGCCGAGTATCAATGCTCACGACGGCGCCAATCCGGCACACTCGCTGCCCCGGCGTGGCTGAGACATGCTTCAACAGCGGCACGTCCTCGCCCAGATAGCCGCGCGCTGCCAGCCATTGGCCGAGATGCTCGGGCGGCATGACTGCGACCAGTGCCCCAACGGGAGGATCTCGCTCGGGCTCGATCCGGTAGAGGCCGAGCGGCGCGCTCGCGCTGGCGTTCCAGACGACGCGCGGGAGCGGATCGAATACCGCCACGGCGAGGAAAGACGCGCCGAACAGCGACGCGGCGGAGGCCGTCGCAATGGCCCATCCACGGCGGGTCATCGCTCTATCTCCCGGCGTTTCAGCCAAGCGCGATGGCGCTCCATCGTATAGGGGCGCGGCTGATGTCCGGCGGCGATGCGGTTGTGGACGTGGCGCCAATGATCGGGCGCGGCGTCGCAGGGATCGACGCCGGCCGCCTCGGTCGCGTCGATCGCGGCGAGGACTTGGCTAACTTTGGGCCAGCCCTCGATCTTGAGAAGGATGTCGCCGCCCGGTCGCACGAACGGCAGCGTCGTGAACGGCTCGTTCGCACCGACCGCGCGCACGATGTCGATGCGCGAGCTGACCGTCCCGTAGTCGTTCGCTGCCCATCGGACGAACGCGAACACGGCGCCGGAACGGAAGCGGACGATGCGGCGACGGCGATCGACGATCTCGTCCACGGCGACGCGCCCGAACCTGATCCAGTGCTCGATCCGCTTCTCGATCCACGTCAGCTCGACGCGGGTCATGTCGTCGTAGGACGGCTGGCGGTGGCGCATCGGGGATGGCGGGACGGTCATCGCCGGCTCCGGGCGATGGCCGAATCCGCGCGCGGCATGAGGTCGTTCTGACCGGGATCGGAAGTCGAATGCTTGATACCGATGTCTGCCCAAGCGCGCAGGTCATCGACCGAATAGACGACGCGACCACCTATGCGGCGGTAGGCCGGGCCGGTCCCGAAATAGCGGTGCTTCTCAAGGGTCCGGCCGGACAGGCCGAGGAAGCGCGCGGCTTCCGGTGTGCGCAGGAAGCGGGGCGGCAGGTTTGTGGGCGTATCGGACAAGTGACGGCTCCTGCGGGCGGTGGCGGCAGGAGGCGAAACTGGCAGGGCAAAGGCGGCGGCGTAGGGTATGAAGATGTGCAGCTGCACGGATGCGACCACCCCCTTGCGGGGCATCGAAGGATGCATTCGGATCAGCGGATGCGGAGCAGTTTGCGGTAGTCGCCATTCATCATCGCGATGCCGTCGCGGACCAGGCGCACCACGAAGGAGCGCGACGCCGACATTTTCCAGTCGCTCGCCGAAAGTCGGGTAGCGTCGTCGCGCCCCAGCGCGGTCGCGATCTGGCGATAGGTTGCGCCCTCGTCGCGCAGGTCGAGAGCGCGCAACATAAGATCGAGGCGGGCTAGCCGATAGGCGGTGAGCGGCCAGCCGCGCGGCAACGGCCCCGCCGCGCGGCCGAGCAGACGACGGTGAAAACGCAGAAGGCTCGCGATGCGGGTGATGAAGTCCCTGTCGAGCGGGATGACCGCGGCGAGCCGCTGGCCGGGCGTAGGATCGCGCAGCCATAGCCGATGTTCGCCAGACGCATCGGCGACGATAACATGGCGTCCATCGATTCCGGGATGGTCGGCGAGCAGCGCGCCGAGCGCGCGAGGATCGACCGGAGAGGCGCTCTCGAATCCATCCGGTGCGGCGTCGAGAATGACCGTGACGGCGGTCAACTCCGGGCGCCAGGCGACCGGCTCTGACAGGTCATCCGGGGCCGTGGCGAAAAGATAACCCCCAGCGCCGCGCGAACGCCGCCTCGGCAGCGTTCTTCGCGACGGCGCCGCTGGCGATGCGCTTCTGCATCTGCGCATGTTCGGCGCGATAGGTGTCGTTGCGGCGAAGAAATTCGGCAGCTATATCGGCGCGACCGAGCGCGTCGGACAAACTGCCGGTGCGTCGCTGGCGCCGGCTCGGAGGCATCGGCATGGCATCCTCCCAATCGCGCCTGGCGCGGATTTCGGAGGACCGAACATCTGTATCGTCAACAATATCCGATAGCGCGAAGATCGCGCACAGCTATGTCGCCAACGCGGCAACACTGTCGCCTAACTCACGCCAAAATGGACATAATTCTTAACGCTTTAGCGGACGCTCACAACCCAGCAGGTGCGCATAACCGATCTCGGTCATCCACCGTGCGCGTGCAAGATGGCTCTCGTGCATTGTCTTCGCGCGATCCGGCTCGGTGGTCGCGTCGATCCCGAAAATTACGGCGGCGGCATCGCGCCAGTCCGCTCCCTCGGTGTCGGCATCGAGCAGGCGAAGATAGTCCGCGAGGTGGCTTTGGTCATAGGCTGTGAGCTGCGCGGATTCCGGCACGCGGTCCTCGAAATGGCATATGCTCATGGCGCCCCCGTCATGTCTGCGTTAACCAACCTAGACCAAAATCCTGTTGTTGCTATGCGCAAGTCCTGCATAGCTCATTGCATCTTTCGCAGCGTCAAGCGGCCTCACCGCGACGATACACCTTATATGGGATAAACCGCATAATGTGTATCGTCCAGTTTGCTGTGTATGGACATGCGGCTCCTCGTGGGAATCAACTTTGCTAGGCTCAGGAGGGATAAGGGCTTTACTCAGGAGCGCTTTGCCGAAACGTCCGGCTTTACCCAACAATATGTAAGCGACCTCGAACGGGGCCGACGCAATCCAACGGTTGTCACCTTGTTTCACCTGGCGTCGGCACTTGGGGTTACGCCAGTCGAACTGGTCGCCGAGATCGACACATCTGAGACCGAATAGCTTAGTTCTCAATCCGCGAGCCGGGCTTTAGCACGGCGAGCGCGCCCGTCACCGCGCGGATCTTGGGACGCGCGGCCACCGCCGATCCGCCGCAGCGGATCGGCGCGAAAACGGCCAAACCGCAAGGCCGGAACCTCCGGCCCTGCGGTGGCGAACGATCATGCCGCTTTGAGTCGCTGCATCCCCTCGGCCAGCGTCCAGAGCGCGCGATTGAGTGTCACATTCTGGTCAATACCGTTGATCGCACGGGTCTGCGCGCGGCGGATGCGGCCCTCGGCATTGCGCTTGCGCCCCTGCAAACCGCCCCGAACGACATTCTCCTGAATGACGTTAAACGTGGTCCATAGGCTGCGGTCCATATCCTCGCGGCGGCGCGGCTCGACGATCTGCTCGGGCCGAACCGGGCTTTCATCCTCCCCATAGCGCGCAACAAGGCTCACCTCGCCAAGCAAGCGCTGTTCATCCGATGAAAGCTGGATCGCCTTCATCGATTCGCTGGCGTCGATCAGCCGGGGGAAGTCCTCGGCGACGATAAACACGCCCTCGATGATGTCATGCTCGATATCCCTTTGTGCGGTACGCGGATCTCCTCGAACCGCTCGCCCGCAATCATGCTGTTGGTGCAGACGAAGCGCAGCATCCCGGCAAACATCTGATAGGCGCTGGTCCCGTCATGACTGTTGACAATGATGACCTCGGCAGCCTCGGGCTTCCCTATGCCGTCGTCCCGGCGCAGGCGCAGCATATGCTTGGCGTGGCCGTGGCGCGAACCATCGCGCGGGACCGACTGGACCGCAAAGAATGGCGACCATCCTTCCCGGCGCAACCCCTCCACAATGTCGATAGTCGGGACATAGACGTAGCGATCCGAACGGCTGTCGTGCGCCTCGCGGGCGAAGATGGAGGGGACGTGACGATACAGCGCCTCGTTGTCCAGCGGCTCCCGCCCGCTGATTTGATGAGCGTTGCGGCCGAACCGGGTGGCAAGCTGGTAGTGCATTTTGGCCTCCTTTGGGCTTGGGGTTCGCGCAGCGGAGCGCCGCGCTGAAACCCTGCCCGTCGGCGAGACCGGGGGTGCAAACGGAAAGCGGCTTCGCGGGGAACCGGCTGCACGGAACGCGCTCGCGCGTGGAGGAAGCTGGGCGGAAGCCGCTTGAAGTGCGCCAGGGGCAGCGCCCCAAGCATATCACGACACGCCGGGCCGATCGGTCCGTCCGCTTGAAGAATCGACGAAACAAATGCACGAAGGCACCCCGCTCCGGTGGAGCGGGGTGCCTTGTCGGGGATCAGCGAGACCAGATCAGCGCGTATTCGCCAGCGGTTTCGGTTTCGGACAGTGTGGCGTAGATCGGAGCGGGGAAGCTCGGATCGTCCAGCTTGACCGAGATGTAGTCGCGACCTTCGCGGCTGGTCTTTTTCCAGGCGGCGCCGATGTCCATGTTGGCGGCGCTGATCCGGAAGTCGGGGGACTTCTCGCCCTCCTTCTCGACCGGGCGAAGGGTGGCCTTGGTGTTGAGCATGAGCGTCTTGATGACGCCGGTGAACTCGCGCTTGCTGTTGGCGGTGAAGGTGCCGATGGTAGCCATGTCGTAATCTCCTGTCTGCTCGGGCCACGCCCATCGCGGCCTCGATGGCTCGGCGTCGGCCGGGGCCCGATCGACCCCGCACCGCTTGCGGCTGGAACGCAGTGGAGGTTGGGCGACGGGCGGCTTTTTGCTTCGCGATGCAAAGCCGCAGGCGGCGGAAAAAAGCCGCCCGTCGCCCTTGCGGGAAGGCGATCGGCCTCGATTAGACAAGCCATTGGGAGGCCGCCGGGTGTTCGGCTAGGAAGGTAGGGAGTTTCTTATGACCGGCAATTATGTCGGCAACTCTGCCAACGGCCTTGCGAGATGTTCATTATACGTTCCAAAGTGCTGCCGATTCGACAAAGGGAGGCCGTGGAGACGCGCGGGAAACAGGACAGGTGACGAAATTGTTTTCGCAGGATCAGCTCGAAGCCATCGCTGGCGCGCTCGGCGACACGGAAACGGGACTCAAGGGGACCGAGATCGGGATGCTGATCGCGACCTGTCAGATGACCGATCCGGGCGAGATGACCAAACGGCACCGCATCTACAACGCCTTCGCCACCAGCCAGAACGAGCGGCAGGATCGCACCCGTATCCTCGGCTTTATCCGCCATGCGATGAAGCCCGCCCGTTATAGCCGCGAGCCGCACCGTTACGAGCCGATGCGCGCCAGTCTCAACCAGGCGCTCGCGTTCGCCGGTCTCGTGGTCAGCGAAGCCGGAAAGATCGAAACCGTCGAACAGGTGATGACGTTATCGGAAGCCCAGCGCCGCGCGAAGGAATTGCGCACCGATCTGGAGACGCGCGGTGTCCACCCTGATGTGCTGCGATTCTGCCGCGCGGAATTGTTAGCCGACGATTATTTCCATGCGGTTCAGGAGGCCGTTAAAAGCGTTGCCGACAAGATGCGGGTCAGGACGGGCCTGACCGATGACGGCGGAACGCTGGTGGACCGCGTGTTGGGCGGTGATCCGCCAATGCTGACGATCAACCCGCGCGGCACGGTGAGCGAGCGAAGCGAGCAAAGCGGCTTTGCCAATCTCATCAAAGGCGTCTTCGGTATGTTCCGCAACACGACCGCCCATGAAGCGCGCATCCACTGGCCGATGACCAAGACCGACGCGGAGGATCTTCTGACGCTCGTATCACTCATCCATCGTCGGCTCGATACCAGCCATATGCCGCCGCGTTCCTAGTCGGGTCAGGGCGGCGGCGGATTGGCGGCGTAGTCATCCAAGGCCGCGACGATACGGTCGAGCAGGCCCGCGAATTTTGAAAAATTGATCGTGTTCTTTTGCGGCTGCACGACCTTCTCAGCGAACCGGGCTTTCCCGTATTTCCCTGCTTCGCCATGCTTCTTGTTGGGATCAAACACCTTGCCGTCGATCACGGTTTTCAAAAGGGCGGGATCGAACGAATCCTCGATGCAGCTTGTGCCTTTTGCGCCAATTTCCGGCGTTTTGATAAGATAGAGGTTGGCGGCGAGCCGGTAGAATGGGTCATTAGACGTCCGCGAGATATTGGGAGCGCCGAGATTTTTGGCAATGCTGAATATATCTTTGGCACCATCGTCATTGTCGATCAGCACAATGATGGGGTTGGGCAAAGGCCGGTGCCGGTAGTGCTTGAGCGCATCGGGAAATTTCCGAATGAAGTGCAGGAGATCGCCAGCGCCATTGCCGATTTGCAGCACATCGTGGACCGTGCTGGTGAAGTTCATGAACTTCACCGTTGGCTTGAACTTCCCTTTGTCCATCACACCGAGTTGGGGATGATAGGCGGTGAGCTTCTCCATCGCCGCGCGAAGATAGACCGAGTCGGTCTTACCCTCAGGGATGATGAGCGGCTTGGGCGCGACGACGAAGTTCCGGTAGAACAGGAAACGGATGTAGAGCCTTCGCGTGGCTGTCGAGGTTTTCTCACCCTTCTTCTCGGCCGAGGTGCGCGTGTCGACCTGGTCGCGCACATGATAGACATGGCCGAGCCTACCTTGCAGTGCCGCGAGCGACGCCGCGGCCTCCTTGACGTCGGGATCGCCGGGCTTACCACCCGCCAGAGTGGCCGGGATCATGCGATAGTAGGTGCCGCTGCTGAACAACGACCAGCACATGGCGCGGACCGTCCGGTAGTATTCGGGGGTAATGTTCGGCTTTTCGTTGATGAGCAGGCCCGTCGCCATCTGGCGCGAACCGCGATATTGCATCCGCGTCTTGGCCGGATTTACCGCAAAGCCGGCCTTATCGATTTCTTTCAGCAGCGGCGCGCCCAGCGTCCAGTCGTGCTCCGACCCGACGATTGGGGCGGCGACATCAGCCGGGAACGCCTTGGCGTTCGTGGAGAAGGTGATGTCGTCGGCGTAGCGCGAATAGGTGCATTTTTGCGCCTTGGCGAAGCGCACGAGCCGAATGTCCAGCAAGTGACCAATGATGTTTGAGATGACTGGTGAGCAAGGGCTGCCCTGCGGCAGTATGTCATCGTGGCAGGCAATCTGCGCGATCAGGGTAGCGATCTTCGGATCGAGGGCGAAGCGCTTGTCCTTGATGAACATGCCGCGGACGCGGCCGAAGTTGATCGATGGGAAGAAGTCCTTGAGGTCGAGGTTCAGCACATAGCGCCGCCGCCTGTGGACGTTGGCGTTGGTAACGATCGACAGGTGCTTGGCAAAGCCGTGCGATAGGTGACGGCGCGGCGAGCCCGCCTTGTCGATGTCCGCCAGCGTCAGATAGAGGACATTGGCGAGACGGCGCTGCAGCAACTTCAATTTGGGGGTCGGTGCGAGGATGTCGCGCGGGGTTCCATCGCGCTTCGGAATAGCAAAGGCGGTATATTTCTGCGCGGTCGGCAGATGGTAGAGCAGATAAGCGAGCGCCGCCGGCTTATAACCCAGGATCGCGGCTAGATCGTCGAGCGACTTAGCCGCTTGCAGTTTTGCCAGACTAGACACCAAACCCCCTTAAACAGGTGGCTTACAGGCACTCCTATGCGTTCGATCGATCGTCCGCTCAGCCGTAAAGCTGCAATAGGGATTGATGGAAGCATCACTGCCCAACATCGGTGTCTTATATCGCGATACGCGATAACAACTCTGCCTGTAAGCCTGCGGGCGCTTGTCCGCCAAAGCGCTGAAAACTTCAATAGTCGACCTGCGAGCGAGGAGCAGTCCCGGGAAGCGCGAGATCGGAATGCAACGGCTACTTCTGGCAGCATAGAAGGCTTGTCAAAACGAGGCCTACTGCCGTCAGCCGAATATCTCGCTGCCGGCCGCGCGCATATCGTCGACCAGTTTGACCGCGAAGGCGTCGATGCGTTTGTAGGGTTTGTGGTTGGCAATCCCGGCCGAAATATCACCAAAACCATCGTTGCGGCGCGCAATATTCCAGGCACGCACACGGGACCGGAGGTCGGCGTCCGCGAGAATGAAGGCGGCAGCGGCTGTCCAAATGAACTTGCGCCGCGCGGCTGTGAATGAAAAGCGCCTGGCGACCACTTCGGCGTAGTCGCGAGCGCTGAGCAAGGTGCTCGCTTGCCAGCGCGTTTCGCAAGGCTCGAGATAGAAATCCATCACGGCGCCGTATTGGGCCTGGGTCGGCAATTCGGCGCCATCGATATCATATTGCGGGATAGTCTGGCGTAGGGCGAAGCGCTCAATCGTGCCTTCCCGTCCGAGGAAGCACGCAATTTTCTGACGCTTGTGCTTGGTGGGACGCTTCGTTCGCAAATGAACACTGCCCGCAAGGGACAGGTCCAGCTCCCAAGGACGGGTCGTCACTCTGTCGGCGACGGCGGAGGATTCGGCTTGCGTCATGATTCTGCTCGGCGTCGGACATAGCCAAGCGCCGGTTCAGCGACCAGCCGGTATCAGCCGATCGTCATTTTCATCCTATTCCATCCTGAGCCCAAAAAGGACGGCCGCGCCCGAAGGCGCGGCCGAAATTTTCCCTCCGAAACGGATGGAAGGCCGGGACCGTTTTCACGGCCCCGGCCGAAAGCCGCCTATTCGGCGGCAACCGAGTAGAACGCTTCGCCGTCCCGCGCTTCGGTATCGAAAGCCTCCGCTTCGGACCGCTGCTCCACGCTCCCGACGTCCTCGTCCTCGACGGATACGGGCTGCTCCGGCTCGGGCGTCCGCAGCACGGCGGGAAGCCAGCCGGTCCCGGCCAGAAGCTGCTCGGCGGCCTGCGCCATGTCCGGCTTCTTCATGTCCACGATGCGGCGGGCGGCGTCCTCCGACACGCCTTCGGCGACAGCCTCCACGATATGCGCCTTGGTCACGCGGCCAAGATAGCTGTCCACGGTGGGCGTCCAGTCCTTCGTCACGTCCAGCGCCAGCGCGGTCGCCAGCCTGTCCGCCGTTTGCAGCGAACGGGGCTTTCGGTCCCACGGCAGCCGCAGCGCGTTGACGGTGCGGGACACGCAATGCGCCAGCAGCACAGTCCGCATCTGATCCGTCAGCCCGACGATGTAGCCCCACAGGTCCGCCACGTCGCGCGGCATCCGCTCGACCCACGCCTCGTGCTGCTCGTTCGCCCGCGCCGCCAAGGGCGTGTCCTCGATGCCGTCCGCATGGCTCCCCAAGGTGGTCAGGGTCGGGCGAACCTCAAGGCAACCCGCCTCTGCATAGCTGTAGAACAATTGTGCGGTCAGGGTGTGGGTGAGAGCGATCAACGCCGTATCGGGCCGTTCGGCCAGCGCGACGCGAAGCGCCAAAGTCCTGTGCGCGGACAGGTCGCGGGTGAGGCTGTCGGAAATTGGCTTGCCCGGTTCCTCGTCCTCTTCGATCTCCTGCACGTCCTCGTCGCCATCCTCGTCCTGCAAGTCCCCGCCCATCTCTGGGGCCGCTGCACCGCCTCCTGCTTCCTGCTCGGGCTGCGGATCGGCCAGCGCTTCATCCTCGGAACGGACGAAGCCGCGCTCGATCCTGACGGTGCCGTCATGGTGAAGCACGACGAACGCTCCGCCATGCGCGATCACGATGGCATCGTAGGCCGAACGCTTGGTGGAAATAGCGTCGATCTCGTCGGACACCGCCTCCAGCTTTTCGGCCACGTCCTCCGGCAACTCGTCATAGGACGAATAGCCTTCGGCCAGTTCGTCGTGCTCGTTCGCCAGCGCCTCCAACCGCGTCTCGTCCTCGTCGGACAGGGGAACCGTTTGCGGATAGAAGCGCCGCATCCCGTGGGCGTGGGGATAGTCGATATGCGCCGCGGCCCATTTCCAGCCCTCGGCCTGAACCTCGCCCGCGATCTCGCGTAGCTTCTCGGCGGCAAGCATGTCGAGCAAGCCCGCATCCTCGAAAAACCCGCCCTGATCCTCGCTGAACAGGTCGCGGATGATGGTGCCGCCTGCCTCGATATAGGCATCGGCACCGACGAACACCGCGCGCCGGTCTGTAGCGGGCACGTTGGCGGCGGTCATGTCGCGCCGGATGATCCACGGTTCACGATTATGGTGCAGGTTCTCGAATACCTGCTCCTGCCGGGTGTGGTCCTCTGTGATGGCGAAGGCCATAAGCTGGTCCAGCGTAAGCCCATCCTCACGATAGACCTGCAACAGCTTGGGGCTGACAGCGCCAAGGCGAAGCCGCTGCTTCACCACATTGGTCGACACGCCGAACCGCGCGCCGATCTCCTGCGCCCCCCAACCCTTATCGTTGGAGAGTTCCGCGAACCGCTCGAACTGATCGGCGGGGTGCATGGGCGTCCGGGTGACATTTTCGTCGAGGCTGATCTCGGCAGGATCGTTCACCGTATCCAGCCAGCAGCGCACCGGATGGCTTTTCCTCATCTGCTTGCGCTTGGCGCATAGCAGCATCGCCTGCCTGCGGCCTTCGCCAGCGGTAACGAGGTACTGGCCGGTCGGCGTCCCGTCCTCCTTGACTTCGGGTTCCACGACAAGGTTCTGGATCAGCCCCTTGTGCTGGATCGATGCGGCCAGCGCATTGATAGCGACTTCCCCATGCGGCACCTTGCGGGCATTGCGCGGGGACTTCTTGAGCTTGGCGAGCGGCACGAAGATTTCGACACCCGATACAGGCTCGGCAGCTATGGTTTCGGTAACAGCGTTCATCACACTACTCCTTCTAAAACCACACACACCCCGGAATGGGGTGGGCGGCGAAAGAGCGACCGGCAGGCCCGCCGGCGGAGCCGGGCAGCACCCGCAGGGCCGGAACGCAGAGGAGGTAAGCGCGCGTCGCGCGCGTTGCGGCCCGGCGCGGCGGGCCTAAAGGGAAGCGACGCCCACCCCATCTCGGGGAGTGCAACGACCACCAATGCGATCGGGACGGCGCAGCCTTGGCCCGATCTCCGCAGCTTGGAAAAACCGCAATCCGCGGGGCGGATTGGCTGATTGGCGCATCAGCGCCACCCCGCCATGCTGATCGTCACCCGGCAGGGCCGAAACCCGTCAGGGGTTCGGTCGGAGCGCAGCGAAGATAGAGCGGCGGTCCCGCAGGGAGGCGCCAATACTACCTCCATTTCCCTCATTATCTTTGTAGGAAGCTTGATCCCAGCAATCGATGTTCTATAAAAGTTCTCATCTTTGAGGGGGCAGCATTCTTGGCCGAAGTCATTATCGACGATCGCTTGATCGAACCGGGCGAGCCCTATTTCGCCATCTATGTGGACCGCCCGCGGGGTATCAGCCAGACGGTCGTGGCCGACTTGGACATGGACCTGATCGGCCCGGTGACGCCCGAACAGGCGCAACCACGAAAATTGAGCGGTTTCGAGCTTCCCGCGCTTGAACTGATCGACAAAGCCCAGGCGCGCGCCGCCGAGCAAGGCGTGCGCAAGATCCTGCTCGTCGACCCGCTCGGCTTGTTATCGCTCGCGCGGATCAGCCGCTATGGGCTCCGCTGACCACCGCACCTCGCAGGGCGACCGTCTGTGAAGGGCGATCGGCAGCGAACAATCCGTATCGCCGATTTCGAGTTGCCGCGCGGCGCGGTGTCGGTCGAGCAGCTCATGGCGATGCCGCGAGAACGCTGGGAGCATCTGCGCCGCGAAATCAATCTTCGGCGAAGCGACGAACCCGATCGGCCCATCGCGCGCTGCCGGCTATGCGAGGGCAGCGTCTTCATCCGCGCGCAGGCTGCCGGTGACGATCATATCCCCGGTTACGTCCATTTCCCCGGCGGCGCCATCGACTGTCCCTGGTACGAAGGCGGGACACTGACACCGGATGCAGCCCGCGCGGCGCAGTATCAGGGTCATCAGGAATCGGCGCTCCACCGCCATTTGTGCCAGAGGATTGAAGCGCTCGCGAAAGCCGATACGCGCTGCGTCGAGTCGGCGATCGACACCTATTTGCGTCCGGCGATACACAAACGCGGCCGGTGGCCGGATGTCTATCTCGACATGGGCGAATTGGGCCGCTTCGCCCTGGAGGTGCAGCTCTCCAAGCCCTTCGCGCCCGAGATCGCGGCCCGGCATCTTCATTACGAACGGGAGGGCGTCCGGCTATTGTGGATTTTCCACGAGCTGGCCGACCCGCTGCCGCAGGGCTTCCACGATGTCATTACCATGCAGCGAGGCAACGCCTTCATTTTCGATGACCTCGCCCAAGCCGCCTCGATCGAGCGCGGCAGGTTGGTGCTGCGATGCTTTCTGGAGGACGGCAAGGGAGGTTATCTCAAGCCGCGGCTCATCACGCTCGACGACCTCGACACCACGTCCGGCCGCGCAGTGTTCCTCGAAGACCGCCGCAGCGAGCGCCTGCTTGCCTATTGCAAGGACGCGCGGAATCGCTGGTGGAAGGCGATGCAGGCAGCGCGCGAGGACAAGCCGAAAGCTCCGTTCTATAGCGACAAATTTGATCCGGCCTGGGCATCGGTTCGCGCGCATGTTCCCGCGTTGTCCGATTGGAAGGAAGACTATTGGGAAACCCACAAGCATCGCGGTCAGCCTCATCTGGCGAGTCTGTTCGCGATCCTATGCTCGGTCGCGCATAGCGCCGAGGCCGGTGCGGACACGCTCTATATTACCCGCCATGCCGGCGACGGCGCGCTGCTCGCCATGCTCAATAGCAAATTGAGTTCAGCGGAGTTCGCCCCCTATGCGGACATGATCGAAGCATTTCTCGGGGCAACCGCCAAAGCGGACCTGCTGACCCGCCCGTCGCTGCAAAAGATGCTGACCAATGCACGGGCCGAGCATGGTCAGGTCGATAGCGATCACCCCATCTGGTCGGCGGCTGCAAGGATGTTCCCCGAGGCGCTCGACGGGCTTGTGCGTGCGGAACTCAGCGACCTCGGGCGATTGCCCGCCTGGGCGATCGCTGCGCCCTAAGACTTACGGTAGCGGAAGCCTCTTGTGGTCCGCTGCACAAAGCTGAAACCCGCCCATTCGAGGTCTTCGCCAAGGAAAGCATCGTCAGCCAGCATATAGCGCGCGCTGCCTTCCAGAAACTGCACGAGATACTGGCGATTGACGACACGGGCGAAATCCGGCGGCACCGCTTCGATGCCGAAACCGGGTGGTCCGCCGGCCATAATGAACGCGCCCCAATGCCGGTCGAGGGTGAGCCACCAAGTTCGCAGTGAATTGAACGCTGCCCCGAAGACGGATTCGTGTCCGGGATGCGAGAAGCGAACCGCAGGATTCGTCGACGACCGGAGCGGGATCGGCGTTCGGCAAATGGTGACGCTAATCTCGGCAGCGTCGGCGGGGAGCATCGTCTGCATCGCTCCGGCGCGGAACAACTCATGCGCGCCGCCAGGGTCGGCTGCAATCCAAGCGTGCATCTCGCGTTCGTCGTCGGTGAGTTCGTCCTCCAAGTCTCCGGCCAAGAAGCGCGCGTGCTGTGTCTCAATAAAGCGCAGCATTTCGTGATTACGGAGCTGGAGGTGACGCGCGAAGCCGTAAAGTGGCAATCGATCGGACTCATCGAGACTCGGGCAGTCTCCGCTGCTGATCTTGCGCCAGGTCGGCCTTTCCGAAAACGGGGTCTCGATAACTCTGTTCAGCGGCTTTTCGATCGATGCGGGGGAACCGTTGTCATCGTAATCATGAAGGTGTTCCTCATAGCCGATGCTCTCGATGGATTTTCGATCGGCGACCACGACGTCGCGGTGGCGTTCAAGCACGATGACCTTGTTCTCATCATCGGCGCACGCGAACCGGCGCATATAGAACTGCGGCACGTAGTGATGCTTCTTGGGCTCATTCGCCGACACGCATTACTCCCGGTAGAACTCGTCCTGCAGCGCATGATCGACGGCGAGCATATGCCTACTTACCGAGACGATGACAAAGCTCAAAGGAGTCGCCGAATGCCAACTATCGACAAGCCGACAGCGGCGGAGCGCATGATCGTCTCGGCCATTGCCATGTCGGATCGCGGAGATGATCCGCTCGCGATCCATGTTGTGGCCTCATCGGCGCTCAACCTACTGCGCGAGTTGATCGAAAAGTCCGGCGACGACTACATCGCGAACGTCTTGAAGCT
The DNA here is from genome assembly GCF_037860795.1 of Sphingobium mellinum. NCBI lineage: Bacteria > Pseudomonadati > Pseudomonadota > Alphaproteobacteria > Sphingomonadales > Sphingobiaceae > Sphingobium > Sphingobium mellinum. The sequence goes on from NZ_JBANRK010000008.1 coordinate 53,955, forward strand.
GGGCGCGTTCGCCGCCGCCTCAGCGAAAATAAAGGGCGATCCGATCACGTTGCCGACCAATGCCGAAATGGATGCCCTTATCGACAAGGTCGCCGGCGGCATCGAAGCTGGCGAGGTCAAGGAGGCGTCAGACCTTACCATCAACCTGACCGCTGACGAGCGGCGCAAGCTGATCGGCTACATCATCCGGCCGTTCAACTTCCTGAAGCATGCGCAGCACGATCCGTTGGCGACACTCGACGAAGGCGATTTCAACCCGGACGGCGCCATCATCCACGCGCTCACGGCCTTCTCGATGATCTGTCCGGGCAAGCCTCTACCCGACGCAATCACGCCGTTTCTGGCGAAGCACGGGCTTTCATAAGCGGTAAGGTGGCGGCGTCCGGGAGCGGGCACCTTGTCGCTTGCAGCAACGCGGCGTATCTTTCGTATGCGGCCTACTAGCACTTCTCAGCGATTTCGATTATATTTTAATCGGATTGATAGTAGGTAATAAACATGGCGACCGAGACGAAAGTGCTGACCGCGCATGTTCCCCTAGGACTCGCTGAGAAGGTTGAAGCGATGGCGTCGCGGCTGGAACGCTCGCGCGGCTGGGTGATGAAGCAGGCTCTCGCCGCCTGGGTCGATCAAGAAGAGGAGCGCCACCGCATGACGCTCGAAGCTCTGGAGGATGTCGATGCCGGCCGCGTCATCGATCATCAGGCGATTCAGGCATGGGCGGACAGCCTCGGCACGGATAGGCCGCTACCGCCGCCCGTAAAATGAAGATCCAGTGGACCAGCAAGGCGTCCTCGGACCTCGTGCGCCTGCACGCGCACTTGAGCCCGGTAGCCCCCGAGGCGGCGGCGCGCGTGGTCCAACAACTCGCTCACGCTCCGGATCGGCTGATCGATTATCCGAGGATCGGCGAAAAGCTGGAAGCCTATGAGCCCCGAGAGGTTCGCCGGATCATCGTGGGCAACTACGAACTGCGGTACGAGATCGCGAACGCCACTATCTTTATCCTACGCCTCTGGCATTGCCGCGAAAACCGCAGCTTCGAGTCGGAGGAGTAAGGCGATGGCGACCCAAGGCCATGCCGACGCAAGGGTGCATCGCGGGAAAGCCGCAACGCGCCCCTATCTACGCTACGCCGCGACGGATGCTTTGCGCCAAGGCGCAGCGCAAGGCAGCCTGTCGGGATGGCCGCGCCCCGCAAACTTCGTCGTCGAACGCCACGCCGCCCGGTGGAATGTCCGGACGACCTGCACGATTATGCCGACACGACTTCGCCGCGCCGCTCTCTGTCGCGGTCGAGTCCGGCGTCCGATCGGCTCGAACGAATGCTCGGCTATCAATGGCCCTATCCGGGCCGTCCGCCCAAAGACGATCTATCGGCCTGGACCGTCACCGACGACTGGCCGGAGTGCGTGCCGGTCACGAGTGCCGAGGTGGATGTGTTCGAGGCATGGTTTGGCGATGTCTTCGACGAGCTGTTTGGACCGTGCCAATGATGTGAGGAGTTCGCTGTCATGACCGTGCCGCTGCGCGCCGCCCTCTATCTGCGCGTCTCGACGGCGCGGCAGGCCGAGCATGACGTTTCGATCCCCGATCAGCGCAAGCAGGGCGAAGCCTATTGCCTGTCGCGCGGGCTGGAACTGGTCGATACCTTCGTGGAGGCGGGAGCGTCCGCCACCAACGACCGCCGGCCCGAGTTCCAGCGCATGATCGAGGCGGGCACGAGCAAGCCTGCGCCGTTCGACGTGGTGGTCGTTCACAGCTTCTCGCGCTTCTTCCGCGATCATTTCGAGCTGGAGTTCTACGTCAGGAAGCTCGCCAAGAACGGCGTCAAGCTGCTCTCCATCACCCAGGAAATGGGCGACGATCCGATGCACGTCATGATGCGCCAGATCATGGCGCTGTTCGACGAGTATCAGTCGAAGGAAAACGCCAAGCACGTCCTGCGCGCCCTGAAGGAAAATGCCCGGCAAGGCTTCTGGAACGGTTCGCTGCCACCGATCGGCTATCGTGTGGTCGCGGCCGAGCAGCGCGGCGCGAAGACCAAGAAGAAGCTGGAGATTGACCCGCTGCACGCCGATACCGTGCGGCTGGCGTTCAAGCTCGCGCTGGAAGGCGATGGCACGTCGGGGCCAATGGGCGTAAAGACGATCACGAAATATCTCAACGAGCGCTGCATCTTCACCCGAGACGGCGGGCGCTGGGGCATCGGCACGGTTCACCGGCTGCTGACCCGTCCGACCTATGTCGGGCGGCACGAGTTCAACAAGCGCGGCAAGAGCAAGGAACTGAAACCCGCCCAGGAGGTGATCCCGGTCGAGGTGCCGCCGATTATCGATCAGGCGACGTTCGACGCGGTGCAGGCGCATTTGAAGGCGCGCAGTCCCAAGGTGGAGCACCCGCAGGTCGTCGGCGGCCCGACGCTGCTGACCGGCCTCATCCATTGCGCCAAATGCGGCGGTGCGATGACTATCCGCACCGGCAAGGGTGGGCGCTATCGCTACTATACCTGTTCGACCAAGGCGCGGCAGGGGCCGACCGCCTGCGAAGGCATGACCGTGCCGATGGAGAAGCTCGACGACCTCGTCGCGGCTCATCTGGAGGAGCGGCTGCTCGATCCCGATCGGCTGGAAGAAGTCCTGTCGGCTGTCCTCGATCGCCGGCAGGACCGATCCGACCGGCGTCGCGAGCATATTGCCGAGCTGAACAAGCGCGCCGCCGAGACCGAGTTACGCCTGAAGAGGCTCTATGACGCCATCGAAAGTGGGGTTGCCGATCTCGACGACCCGGCGCTCAAGGATCGTATCGACGGGTTGAAAGCCACCCGCGACCAGGCGCGGGCAGATGCCGAGCGCGCGTCGGCCCTGCTGCATAGCTCAACCCAGCAGGCGATCACGCCCATGATGCTGCGCAGCCTTGCCCGAACCGCGCGCGAGCGCATCCGGTTGGAAGGCGGCGGCTATCGCCGCGATCATTTGCGCGCGCTGGCGCAGCGGGTGGAGGTCGATCAGGGCGAAGTCCGAATCATGGGTTCCAAGAGCAACCTGTTGCGGCTGCTCGCCGCTAACGGCGTAGGCGCGACGGCTGGGGGAGTGCCCAGCATTGTTCCGAAGTGGCGGAGCGGGAGGGATTCGAACCCTCGATACGCTTTTGACGTATACTCACTTTCCAGGCGAGCGCCTTCGACCACTCGGCCACCGCTCCGCGTTGCACTGGAAGGCGGCTCCCTATCGCGCGATGCGGCAGGTGGCAAGAGAGCGTCTTGGTTTCTTTGCGCTCCATGTTTCTTGCGCCGTCCCGTTAAGGATCCTGGCGGGCCCTCGCTGACATTCCGTTCCGCGATCCCATATCATGTCGGGACATCGCGCCGCGCGTGGGCCGCGTTCCGGAACAATCGGCGGTCTCGTCGCGCTAGATTGACGGCGGGTGAAGGCGCATGGCCGCACGGACGGAGAAAGGCTCGACATGATCATTGGCACGCCGAGGGAAATCAAAAACCACGAATATCGGGTCGGCCTGACGCCCGAGAGCGTGCATGAACTGACGGCGCACGGGCATCGCGTGCTGGTGGAAAGCGGCGCGGGGGAGGGGATCGGCGCGCATGACGCGCTCTATGCCCGCGCCGGCGGCGAGATAGTGGAACGGGCGCAGGAGCTATTCGCCGCCGCCGAAATGATCGTGAAGGTGAAGGAGCCCCAGCCCGAGGAGCGTGCGCTGCTTCGGCCCGGGCAGATTTTGTACACCTATCTCCACCTCGCGCCTGATCCTGATCAGGCGCGCGACCTGATGGCGTCGGGCGCGACCTGCATCGCCTATGAAACCGTGACCGACGCCCATGGCGGCCTGCCGCTGTTGAAGCCCATGAGCCAGGTTGCCGGCCGCATGGCGATCCAGGCCGGCGCGACCGCGCTGGAAAAGGCGCATGGCGGCCGCGGCGTGCTGCTGGGCGGGGTGCCCGGCGTGCTGCCGGCCAAGGTCTGCGTCATCGGCGGCGGCGTGGTCGGCTTCAACGCGGCGCAGATGGCGGCGGGTCTCGGGGCGGACGTCACCATCCTTGATCGCAGCCCGGAGGCGCTCGAACGGCTGGGCATCCATTTCGAGGCGCGGGCCAAGACGCGCTTTTCCAACCGGTCGAACCTCGCCGAATGCGTTGCCGAGGCGGACCTCGTCATCGGCGCGGTGCTGATCCCGGGCGCCGCCGCGCCCAAGCTGGTGACGGCGGACATGCTCAAGACGATGAAGAAGGGCGCGGTGCTGGTCGACGTGGCGATCGACCAGGGCGGCTGTTTCGAAACCAGCCACCCCACGACCCATGACGATCCCACCTACATCATCGATGGCATCGTGCATTATTGCGTCGCCAACATGCCCGGCGCGGTCGCGCGCACCAGCACCTACGCGCTCAACAATGTGACCTTGCCCCACGCGCTGCGCATCGCCGATCTCGGCTGGAAGGAGGCGCTCCGATCCGATCCGCACCTGCTCGCCGGCCTCAACGTGTGGGACGGGCATATCACCTATCGCGCGGTCGCCGATGCGCTCGACCTGCCCTATATGGATCCGGCAAAGGCCCTGGCCTGAACGCGCGGCGAGGATCCGGAAATCCAGCCCCGTGACATTGCGGGTTCGCCAACCTCGTTCGTCTTGTCTGGCGGGGGCAGTCTCCTTCCCTGTCCCCGGACCAGCAATTCTGCCGAAGAGAGGCTTGGATATTCCGTCATGGTCGATTCCGTATCTGTTTCCGTCCCTTCCCTTCCCCTGATTTTCGGCGCCGGCCGCAGCCGGGGAGGCCACTGATGAATGGCGATCTCATGACCTGGCTGCTGCCGCTCGTGGCGATGCTGGGCGCGGGCCTGTTCGCGGGCTTTGCGGCGGGCATTTTCGGCATCGGCGGCGGCTTTGTGGTGGTGCCCGCGCTGTTCGTCGTGCTCCCGCTGTTGGGCGGTAGCCATGACGCTATCGCCCATGTCGCGATCGGTACGTCGGCCGCGACCATCATCGTCACCTCGATCCGCTCGTTGCTGTCGCACGCCAAGCGCGGTGCGGTCGAGTTCGAGGTGCTCAAGGCCTGGGCGCCCTGGCTGATCCTGGGAGACGGCATCGGCGTGCTTCTGGCCGGGCATGTCGATGGCAAGGTGCTGACCATGATCTTCGCGACCGGCGTGATGCTGATGTCGCTCAACTTCCTGCTGCCCAAGGTCGGCGGCAAGGTGATCAGCGACACCATGCCTTCGGGCGTCGCGCGCATGGGCATCGCCGGCGGTCTTGGCACTTTCTCCTCGCTGCTCGGCATCGGCGGCGGGGTCATTGCCATCATGGTGATGACGCTGTGCGGCCGGTCGATCCATCGCGCCATCGCCACCGCTTCGGGGATCGGCACGTTGATCGCCATTCCCAGCGCAATCGGCTTCGCGCTCATCGGCCTTAAGGAAACCGGCCTGCCCTGGGGCTCCTTCGGCTATGTGAATGTGCCCGCGACCATCGCCATCACATCCATGTCGGTCCTCACCGCACCGCTTGGCGTGGCCGCCGCCCACGCGCTGCCTGCCGGTCCGCTCAAGAAGATCTTCGGCGTCTATCTGGTTATCATCGCCTATCTGATGTTCCGCAACGCGCTCAAGCTCTGACCGATGCCTGGAGCAGGTTTCGATCCGATCGCATCGGCTCGACTGCTCTAGCCTTTCTATTTAGTCGGCGTCGGGGTTGCGGAAATTCAGCCTGCGCGTCACCGTGTAATCGACCACGCCGACCAGGAAATAGCTGATCCACTGCTGCACCAGCGTCAGCAGGCCGCGCTGCGCCTTGTAGCGCTCCAGCGTGACCTGCCGGCTTTCCCGCGCGCGTCGGTCGATGAAGTCCCGCATCACCTCGGCGAATGTTGCATCCTCGATCCGCAGCATGATCTCCAGGTTCAGGAACAGGCTGCGCATGTCGAAATTGGCGGATCCGATGAAGACCATGTCGTCGATGACGATCAGCTTCATGTGCAGCTTGGACGGCTGATATTCGAAGATTTCGACGCCTCGCTTCAGCAGCGGTCCATAGAGAAGTCGCGCCGCCGCCACCGTGGTGCCATTGTCCGACCGCGACGGCAGCACCAGCCGCGCGCCCTTGCGCCGGGCCGCTGTCGCGATCCGCTTCAACATGCCCCGGCCTGGCGAGAAATAGGCCTCGACCATGTCCACCCGCTGCGCCTGTTCCAGATCATGCTTCACCACCTGTGCCCAGGGGCTGAGCCGCCGTGTCGGCCCGCCGATCAGCCAGCGCATCGGGTCGCTGGGGTCATGGTGCAGCGAAGGGTGCCAGTGCCGCACCATCTGCCGCAGGGTACGGAAACGCTGCCGCTTCGTCGACACCCAGCGCCAGAGCTGCCCATACCAGTTGGTCATCGCCGCCACCTGCGGCCCGTCCATCATCAGGCCCAGGTCGGCCCAGGCGCCGTCCTGCGGCAAGCCGAAATAATCATCCTCGATATTGAAGCCACCCAGCAGCAGCCGCCGATCGTCGGCGATCGTCATCTTCTGGTGATTGCGGATGAGGTATCGGGTCGACCGCCGCACGCCGAACCGCCCGAACTGGCCCCCCGCCGCGATCAGCGGGTCGAAAAAGGCGAGCGGCGTGTCGCCCGATCCGAACGCGTCGATCATCAGCGTGACCGACACGCCGCGTTCGCGCGCCGCGATCAGCCGGTCGAGCACCATGCGCCCGCTCTCGTCGGCCGCGAAGATATAATAATAAAGCTTCAGGCTCTCGCTCGCGCCGTCGACCAGCGCGATCAGCGCCTCGCGCAGCGCCGGGCCATGCTCGATGAGCTTCAGCCGGTTGCCGCGGATCGACAGGCCTATTCCCGACTCGTCACTTTGCCCGTCAGCCTGTCGCGGTGTCGCCATATCCGGTTCATGCCCCCATTCGCCTCGCCGTGCCATGGCTTTGTGGGCTGTTCATTGACTCAACGCGGCAGCGCTGCTAGGCGCGAGCTTCACGATTTCCTCCCGCTGTTCAGGAGCGCCCTTTTGGCACGCGTTACCGTCGAAGATTGCGTCGACAAGGTTACCAACCGCTTCGATCTCGTCCTCCTCGCCGCGCAGCGCGCGCGTGAGATTTCGGGTGGCGCCGAACTGACGCTGGACCGCGACCGGGACAAAAATCCCGTGGTCGCTCTGCGTGAAATCGCTGAAGAAACCATCCTGCCGGTGGATCTGCATGATTCGCTCGTGGCGTCGCTGCAGAAGGTGCAGGTCGACGACGACGATACGCCGGACGAAATCGGTTCGATCGCCCAGTCGGCGGAGGCCCTGCGCCTGACCGCCGCCGCCCCGCCGCGCAACCAGAATATTGGCGGCGACTACGACGGCTGATCGACCTTAATCGGTTTGGAGAGGGAATGGGGCCCGGCCTGCGCAAGCAGGACCGGGCCTCGATCTTTTTGGGCTGCTTTGGATCATTAGGGGACCGTCTGAAATTATTCAAAACGAGTTGTTACCATACATCAGGAAATCCGGGTTAGCCGTCATCCGGTTGTTCTTGAAGAATGAAATGCGCGCGCCCCTCCTGCTCGCCGTCCTTGCTACAACTGTTCCGCCTGGTTCCTATGCTCGTAGTGACGAGAGGTGGCGTCAGCGACTGATTTCGCAATCTATCGAGCCGCTGAAATTACGAGGGCCGAAGACCATCGCTATGTAGAAATACATGATGCGGTAGGTCGGCAGAATCGTTCTACCGGCGCCGAAAGCGTAACTTTATTGGCTCGGCCGTGGCCGCTCCAGTTCACCCATCCGTCTGTCGATCAGGGGAACCGAAACGCTGCTATACAGCTGACATAGCCGCTTCGTGGCTCGGCTGGGTGGATCCCTGCCATTACGTATCTCTTGGCCATGACCGAACCGCCCTTTTACTGTGGTGCTTTCTCGTTCAGCAATGGCACGAGCAGCCCGTTCAGCTCGCCAAGATCGAACGCACCCGACTGCGCGTACCTAAGTATTCCTGCCCGATCGATGACGAAGTTGGTCGGCACGCCGGTGAGCGGCCCGTATGGACCTTTGATCCGTCGCGCGGAAGGAATAGCCATCACGTCGAAGAGTGCCTTCAACTTGAAGAGAGGTAGCGATCCTTCGGTGGTAATGGCAAAAATCTTTAAACCATGTTTGCGCTGGGCAGTATAATAGGCATCGAGCGTGGGTAGTTCTTTTCGGCACGGCGCGCACCAAGTCGCCCAGAAATTGAGCACAACTACATTGCCCTTGAGATCGGAGAGTCTCACTTTGTTGCCATCCGTCAGCGTCAACTCGAAATCCGGCGCCATCGTCCCGATGATAGGCTTCGTTGCGCCTACAGGGTCCGGCAACGCCAACAGCATCAACACCGCTGCAATCGCCATTCCGATATATCTTGTCATGATGCCCCCTTGCTGCCGCCTGCATTAGCGCATTCTGAAGTTGGCCGGAACAGAAGATGGCTTGCAGACTCCGGGAAACAAATAACAAATATGGCGGCAAACGATACAATCCCATCTTTCACCGCCCGGCAGTTCCATGGCTGCACACCTCTTTTCCTACACAGGGCAGACTGCCAGGAATGACCCATATTCACGCGCGCTAAACTCATTCGTAAACGCTTGGCTTTGGCCACAAGCCGACCCCCGCCCTTCAACTCCCCAGCACAAAATCGCGCAGCGCGCGCGCGTCATGCAGCGCATTGTGCGGGATCCGGCTGTTCGCCGCCGCGCTGAATCCCGCCGCGTTGATGAGTTGCAGCCGCAACCCGCTGGTATCCACCATCTGCCCCGGCCCGGTCACCAGCAGCGCGCAGAAATGCGCGAGGTCCTCGGGCCAATCCGCCACGATCACCGGGTCCGCATCGCCCGCCAGATAGTCCGCCAGATGATGCGCCGCCTCGACCCGGCTCAATTCCAGGTCGATGCCGGGCGGCACATGGCGCAGATAGGGGATGACGTTGCGCTGCACCCAGCCATGCGGCTCCTCGGACAGCGGCAGCGACACGTAGAATTCATCGTCGCCAAATTCCGGCACCAGCGCGACGCTGATCAGCGCGCCTGCAAAGCCGTTGAATTCGGTGTCGAGGAAATAGCGCATCGTAAAAAATCTGCCTGCCGGAGAATCGCGGGGAGGGGGTCCGTCCGCGAGATAGGGCCCTCCGCCCGTCAGCGCCACCCTCGCCGACATTTGCGTGCGGGCGCCCAAGCTGCCATGCGCGCGGCAGCAGACAAGGACTCGGCCCCATGACCCCGCGCGAACTGATCGACATCGCCCCCGTGCCCGGCGGCCAGGAACTGAAGCTCTACCGGCGCGGCGGCGATCATATGATCGTGCTCGACCGCAATGAACTGATGAGCAGCCGGATGAGCGGTTCGGAAAAGGCGCTGGCCGTCCTGACGCTGGAGCGGTTGCCGAACGTCAAGGCGCCCCACCTGCTGATCGGCGGCTATGGCATGGGCTTCACCCTGCGCGCCGCGCTGGCGCAGATGGGGCAGGGCGGCCGGATCACGCTCGCGGAACTGGTGCCGCAGATCATCGCCTGGGCGCGCGGGCCCATGGCGGACATGACCGCCGGATGCCTCGACGATCCGCGCGTCCATCTGATTCAGGGAGACGTGGCAGGCGTGATCGCCGATGGCCACGCCTGTTATGACGCAGTCCTGCTCGACGTCGACAATGGCCCCGATGGCCTGACCGCGCCCGCGAATGACCGGCTCTACTCGGCGGCCGGCCTTGCCGTCGCCAAGGCGGCGCTTCGGCCCGGCGGCATCCTTGCCATCTGGTCGGCGGCGCCCGACGCCGCCTTCACCCGCCGGCTGCGCGACGCGGGCTTCGCGGTGGAGGAAGTGGCCGTCAAGGCGCGCGACAACGGCAAGGGGCCGCGCCACGTCATCTGGTTCGCCCGCAAGCGCTGAGGCTTGTTCAGGCCAGCGCTTACTCCGGCAGCGCCCAGTCGATCGCCCCGCGTCCCTTCGCCTCCAGAAAGGCGTTGGCCTGCGAAAAATGCCGGCAGCCCAGAAAGCCGTTATGCGCCGACAGAGGCGAGGGGTGCGCGGCTTTGAGCACCAGATGCCGGGCCGGGTCGACGAACGCCGCCTTCCTCTGGGCATAGGCGCCCCACAGCAGGAAAACGACCGGCTCGGCTTTTTCGTTGACCAGACGGATGACCGCATCGGTGAACTCTTCCCAACCGCGCTTCTGGTGCGACGCGGCTTTGCCCATCTCGACCGTCAGCACGCTGTTGAGCAGCAGCGCGCCCTGGCGTGCCCATGCCTCCAGAAAGCCGTGGCGTGGCGGGCTGACGCCCAGGTCGCTCTTCAGCTCCTTGTAGATATTGACCAGCGAGGGCGGGGTTCGCACGCCCGGCTGCACGCTGAAGCACAGGCCGTGCGCCTGCCCCTCGCCATGATAGGGGTCCTGCCCCAGGATCACGACCTTGACCGCGTCGAGCGGCGTCAGATCGAGCGCACGGAAATAGTCGCGGCCCTTGGGGAAGATGCGCTTTCCCTGCGCCTTTTCCGTTTCCAGAAAGCGTTTGAGCGCCTGCATGTAGGGACGGTCGAATTCCCCGCGCAGCGGCGCGCGCCAGCTGTCATGAAGCTTGATCGTGCCAGTCATGGGACGCTGTTGCGCTGACCCGCCGCGCCCTGTCAACCGCGCAAAGCCCTTGCTCGCGGGCCGCGAATCGCGGAAAGACGGCGGATGCCCCGTTCTTTTTCCTTCGCCGCCCTGTTGGCGGGCCTTGGCCTCTTCCTTACCCCGCTGCCGACTGCCGATGCCTTTGGCCCGACGCATAATGTCGTTCAGCAAAACGCCGAATCCCGGCTGCTGTCCGAATTCAACCGTTTCGCCCGGCTGACCGACGGGACCGTCGGTATCGCCGCGCGCGACCTCCAGACCGGCGAAACGCTCAGCATCAATGGCGATACGCTCTTCCCGATGGCCAGCGTTTACAAGATCGCGGTGGCGGGCAAGATCCTCTCGCTCGCCGATGCCGGCACGCTCAGCCTTGACGAGCGGCTGCCGCGCCTTGGCACGCCGACGCCGGTCAGCGCGCTGCTCGAACTCTCGCTCACGCGCAGCGACAATGAAGCGACCGACGCCCTGGTCGCCCGCGCCGGCGGGCCGCAGGCGGTCAATGGCTGGCTTCAGTCGATCGGCATCCATGGTCTGCGCGTCGACAGCAATACCGCCCAGCTGCTTGCGCGCGCCAAGAGCGCGACCGGCTCGGCGGAGGATGAGGCCGCGCTGGAATCCGGCCAGTCCTCGCGGGACCGGGATGCGCGCGACATGCCCAACCTGGCCTTTGCCGCGGACCCGCGCGATACATCCACGCCGCGCGCGATGGATGACCTGCTCGCCGCAATCCACCATGGCAAGGCGTTGAAGCCGGCCAGCACGGCCATGTTGCTGTCAGTGATGGGCCGGTGCCGAACGGGCAAGGGGCGGCTGTCGGCAATGCTTCCGCCCGGCACGCCGATCGCACACAAGACTGGCACGTTGAACGGTCTGGGCAATGACGTGGGGATTATCGACCTGCCCGATGGTCGCCGATTCGCCATCACCGTATTTGTCATGAAGGACCGACGCGGCCATGTGTTGAGGGACCGCATCATGGCGGAAGCGGCCCGCGCGGCCTACGACTATTTCCTGTTCGCTCCCGAAACAGGCACCGTTTGACGCAGCCGCCTTAACAGATGTAAAGTTTGCGCCCACTCCCTTCTGCTACGGGGAGGTATGATGAGCGACAAGGCTGGCTTCAGGGACTTCTGGCCCTATTATCTGCAGGAACATGCGCGCCGGGGCACGCGTGCGCTGCATTATGCCGGGACAAGCCTGTCGGTGCTGCTGCTGGGCGGACTGGCGGTCACGGGTCGCTGGTGGATGGCGACGGCTCTGCCGCTCGCCGGTTATGGCTTTGCCTGGATCGCCCATGGCCTGGTCGAACGGAACCGGCCGGCCACCTTCCGGCACCCTGTCTGGTCGCTGCGCGCGGATTTTCGCATGTGGTTCCGCTTCCTGACCGGTCGCATCGGCGGCGAGCTGGCGCGGGCGGGTGTCCGGCCGGACGGCTCGGTCGACCCTGCCAAGCGCCGCCATCTGTGAAGCGCGGCCATCACAGCGGTTTCCCTCGCATCTGCTTGACTTGACCCCCTCGCCAGCTCTGCCACAAGGGCGGCGATGGCTCTCACCGCCCATTTTTCTCGCCTGCCTGATCTGGCCGATCTCGCGCCCCGTTGGCAGAGGCTGGAGGCGGCGTCCCGCGGGTCTTTCTTCCTGGGCTGGACGTGGACGGCGGCGTGGCTGGACAGTTACGGCGTGCGGCCCGATCTGCTGGCGGTCACCGACGGGGAGGGGAGGGATGTCGCGCTCGCGCTCATCGGCCGTGCGATGCAGCCGCGCCTGCTGGGCCGCTGCGCCACCCTGCTGCTGAACCAGTCGGGAAACGCGGTCGCGGACCGTCCTTTCGTCGAATATAACGGCCTGCTCGCGGCGAGCGGACAAGAGCAGGAGGCGGCCGACGCTGTCCACGCCGCGCTTGCGCGCCGCGCCGACTGGCGCGCGCTGCGCCTCGGCGGCATGCCCCCCGGCTCGCCGCTGTTGGCCCAGCCCGCGCGGCGGGCCATCTGCCTCGACCGCTCGCCCGTCTATCAGGTCGATCTCGCCGCCGTTCGATCGGCGCAGGGCGATTATCTTTCGCTGCTGAGCGCGAACAGCCGAAGCCAGATCCGCCGCGCGCTCAAGGATCATGGCGGCACGGGACCCGCTATCGCCGCCGCCTCCACCCCATCCGATGCCGGGACCTGGCTGGAGGAAATGGCCTCGCTCAATGCGGGCCGTCATACCGACAATGCCTGGGCGGACGCGGCCTTCCGCCGCTTCGTCGCGCTTCTGGTGGAACGCGGCCGCGCCAGCGGAGAGGTGGAGCTGCTGCGTTTCACCGACGCAGGCGGCCTCGTGGGGTTGTTGCTCAACTTCGTCCATCGCGGTCAGGGGATGAACTACCAGTCTGCCTTCGCGACGCCCCGCACCGCCAAGGACAAGCCCGGCCTGCTCTGCCACGCCGCCGCCGTCGCCTATTATGCCGATCGCGGCCTTTCGCTCTATTCCCTGCTCGCCGGCAAGGATCGCTACAAGCAGAGCCTCGCCACATGCGAGGAGGCGCTGGAATGGTGGCTGATCGAACGCTTTTCCCCCCGGCTGGAGGCCGAAGCGATGCTCCGTCGCCTGTTCAGGCGCCCAGCTTCCGCATGAGGCGATAGGCCAGCCGCCGGCTGCGCTGCCGCTCGGGCCGGGGGCCCACGGTCGCGACCGGCCATCCGCGCCGGCGCAGCAGGGCGTTGAGCCCATGCAGTTCGCTTTCCGCGACGCTGCGTTCAGACCGCCAGGTCACCGACAGGCTGATCGAGACTGCCGGCCCGTTTTCCACGAAATGCGGCGCCTTGACCGGCACATGGATGGCGTCTCCCGGCTGGAGGCGCACGGCCATGCCGCGATCGCGGAAATGCTCCTGCCACGCGAGGTTGCGGTGCCCGCCCGCGTGGAAGGCTTCGCTCTGGATCGCCGGCACCAGTTCCTCGTCACCGGGGGGAAAGACGGTCATCACCTTCTCGCCCCGGATCTGGAGCAGGATATTATGCTCCGGGTCCATATGGAACGGCGTCACGCTGGCCGGGGAGGAGAGGAACAGGAACGCCTCCCGATGCAGCATCGGCCCGGTGCTGCGGTCGACGATCGGCGCCAGTTCCGCCAGCGCCACCTCCAGCAGCGCGCCATAGGCGGGGTCGCGCTCGACATTCTTGAGCACGGCCCAGCTGCCATTGGTTTCGATCGTGCGGATCGTTTCGCCCAGCGTCAGCCCATTGGACGGCGTATCCTCCGCCCGCACGCCCAGCGGCAGCCTGCCCAGATTATATTCGACCGACGCGCCTGGCATCCGTTCCGCCAGCGTAGCCAAAGCCTCGACGGTCAGCAGCGGGTGTCCAGCCAGTTGATGCGTCAGGCGCGCCGCCCGATCGGGATAGGCGGAGGCGAACTCCGCCCGCGCCTCGTCCGAAAAAGCCCGCGCGCTGATGGGGGAGTGCGCCGTCATGCCTGTCCTTTCATCCGGCTCGCAACCGCATCCACGCCGCCGGCCAGCGCGAAGGCGGCGGCGCGCCCCAGCCGCTGCAGTCCGCCGCCGCGCAGGGCGATTCGATATTGCACGATCGTCCGCCGCTCGGCCCAGAGGCTGTCGATCATCGGGTGATCAGGGGCGGCGCAGCTGTCCATCCATCCGATCGCCGGATCGCCCTGCACCGCGTGCAGGTTCATCAGCTCGATCAGCACGCCGGGCGAAAAGCGGCCCAATTCCTCGTCAAAGGCGATCTTGAACGAAAAGGCGCCCTCGCCATGACGGAAATTGGCGAGCATCGCGATTGCGCGGCCATCCAGGTCGATCCGCAGGAAATGCAGCCGCCCCGCGTCGAACGCCGCCGCGCAGGCGGCGCGGAAAAAGGCCGCGTCACTTGCCTCGCAGCCGAGCGCCGTGCCCTCGCGCCCCTTCCACCCGGACGCTTCGAGCGCCAGGAAGTCGGCACACCAGCCCGGCAGATCGTCCCGCCCGACCAGCATGTGCTCGCTGATCCTGCCCAGATCCGCCAGACGTTTCTGCAGCCGCCGGATCTCCTTGCGCTTCTTTGCGCGGACATGAATCTGCCAGTAGCTGTCGGCGTCCAGATCGGACCGCAGCATCGCTCGGTCATAGCGATGCACCTCCCGGCGCCCGCGCCTTTGTTCGACGCACACTGCCTCCAGGGCGGCGGCATTGGCGCCCGCCGCGTCCAGCCCCTTCAGGTGAAGAAAGCCAGGCGCCCAGGCCGCTGCGTCGAGTTGCGCCAGCAGGCTGGCCCAGGCTTCCTTTTCCGCACCCCGGCGGATCAGCGGCGCGCCGAAGAAGCAATGGTCGTGCATCCAGTTGGCGGTACAGGCAACGGGCAGGCGTCCATGGCGCGGCGTGACGATGACGGGCAGCAGGCCGATCAGCTCACCGCCGCTCTGGGCTTCCAGCATTCGCACCGTGCGCGTCGTCGCCAGATGATCGAGCGCCGCGCACAACATGTCGGGCGCGTAGAAGGCGTTGGGCTCGGCGGCCTCCAGCGCCAGCGCCGTCCAGCGCGCGCGCTGCGCCGGACCATGGGCGCGCGCGCCCGCCGTCAGGGGATGGGAAGCCATGTCCATGACTTCAGGCGCATAAACAGCAATGATTAGGGAATAGCTAAACCTGCCTCATTCGGACAAGGCCTTGCCTCTTTAGGGGGAAAGCCCTTTACATCGGGCGCCGGATTGTCTGTGAACAGGACCAGACACGCTACAGTTTTTGAAAGAGTCGCGATGGCCCGCCGATCCTATTCCTGTCCCGACCGGCTGATCGCATGACCATCCTCGTCACCGGCGCGGCCGGTTTCATCGGGATGCATGTTGCAGACCGGCTGCTGGCGGCGGGGCGGGCCGTGATCGGCATCGACAATCTCAACGATTATTACGCCGTGTCGCTGAAGCGCGACCGGATTGCCGCGCTGGAGCAGCGCCACGGCAAGCTGTTTACCTTTGCGGCCCTCGACTTTGCCGACATGGACGCGCTGCAGGCGTCGCTTGCCGGTCAGCAGGTGGAAGCGATCATCCATCTGGGCGCGCAGGCGGGCGTACGCTACTCGCTCATAAATCCGGATGCCTATGTGCGCTCCAATCTGGCGGGCCATGTCAACATGCTGGAACTGGCCCGGCAGCGCCATGTGCGGCACCTCGTCTATGCCTCGTCCTCGTCCGTTTACGGCGGCAATGACAGCCTGCCGTTCCGGGTGGAGGATCGCGCCGATCATCCGGTCTCGCTCTATGCCGCGACCAAGCGCGCCGACGAACTGATGAGCGAAACCTACGCCCATCTGTTCCGCACCCCCATGACCGGTCTGCGCTTCTTCACCGTCTATGGCCCCTGGGGCCGGCCCGACATGGCGATGTGGATCTTCGCCTCGAAAATCCTGGCGGATCAGCCGATCCCCGTCTTCAACCATGGCCGGATGCAGCGCGACTTCACCTATATCGACGACATCGTCTCGGGCGTGATCGGGTGCCTTGATCATCCCCCGGCCGATGACGGCGCGCTCAAGGCCGGCGGCAGCCGGTCGCCGCACCGGCTTTATAATATCGGCAATAATCGGCCCGAGGAACTGATGCACCTCATCGCCGTGCTGGAGGATGCCTGCGGGAAGAAGGCGCAGATCGACTTCCAGCCGATGCAGCCTGGCGATGTCAGGGCGACCTTTGCCGATATCAGCGCAATCGCCCAGGATATCGGCTTCGCGCCCACCACTGGCATCGAACAAGGCGTTCCCCGCTTCGTGTCCTGGTATCGCGAATATCATGAGAGATAGAAGGCGCATCACTACTCTGACCGCGTCTTAAAGTTCCACAAGTCATCCCAACAGTTCGAATTTCGGCTGACTGTGGCCAGAATGGCGCGCAATTTTACGGACCTGGCCGCGAAAACCGATTGCCATCATTGCCCTCGACAGCCTATCCCCAAGGCGGGTTCCGGTTCACGCCGGAAGGGTCGCGGATAAAAGGTCAGGACGGGTGCGCCGAACGAGGCGATCCGTCGCCACGCCTGATCGGTCGTAAAAAACGACGCCGGGCGTGGAAAAAAGGGCGAACGCGTGTTTACAGTCTCGAAAATCGTGCCTTTTGGTTCTGGCAGCAGAATTATCGAAACCGCCGCCAGAACGCTGTCGACCGCTTCTCAGGGCATCAACGCGCTCGAAGCCAAATTCGCTGATCGGGACTTTGCCGCGACATTCCTTCGCCTGGTCGGCATGATCATGAACGTGCGCGGCCGGCTGATCGTGACGGGCATGGGCAAGAGCGGCATCGTGGCGCGGAAGATGACGGCGACGTTGACGTCGACCGGCACGCCCGCCCTCTTCATGCATCCCGCGGATGCCGGTCATGGGGATCTGGGCATGGTGACGCCGGACGATGTCGTCCTGATGCTGTCCCATTCGGGCGAATCCAGCGAACTCGGCCCCATCATCCAATATTGCAAGCGGTTCGGCATTCCGCTGCTTGGCCTCACGGCGCGCGCGCAGAGCACGGTGGCGACCGCATCGGACATATGCGTCCTGCTGCCTGCGGTGCGGGAAGCCTGCCCCAACGAGCTGGCGCCGACCACGTCGACGACGATGCAGATGGCCTTTGGCGACGCGCTCGCCATCGCGCTTATGGAAATGCGCGGCTTTTCGGCCGACGACTTCCATAAGTTCCATCCTAATGGCCGGCTGGGTGCGCAGTTGCTCAAGGTGCGCGAACTGATGGCCGAAGGCGATGCCGTGCCGCGGGTCAGGGAAGACGCCTCGCTGCTCGACGCGACCATCGAAATGACCCGGGCGCGGCTGGGCGGCACGGCGGTGGTCAACCAGAATGGCGAACTGATCGGCGCCTTCACCGATGGCGATCTGCGTCGCACGGTAACCGGGACGCAGTATCTGACAGAGCCGGTCGGCCGCTTCATGACATCCACGCCCTTGGCCGTGGGACCCGAAGAACTGGCGTCCGAAGCGCTGCGTCTCATGCACCTGCACAACATCACCCTGCTGTTCGTCTGCGAAGCCGGGCAGCTGCTGGGCGCCGTCCACATGCACGATCTTCTGCACGCCGGGGTCGCCTGACGATAGCCGTCGTCATACCCGCGCGGGCGGGTTCGTCGCGCCTGCCGCGCAAGCCGTTGCGGCTGATCGCCGGGCGCACCTTGCTGCATCGTACGATCGCGATGGCGCGGTCGGCGATCGCGGGCGTCGATGGCGGCGAACTGCTCGTCGCGACCGATGACGCCGACATCGCCGCCCATGCGCGATCGGTCGGGTGCGAGGCGGTAATGACCGACAGCCGCATCGCGACCGGTTCAGGCCGTGCGCTGGCCGCCGTCCTGCAACGGCCCGCCCCGCCGCGCTTCGTCGTCAATCTCCAGGGGGATTCTCCCTTCCTGCCGGAAGGCGCGCTGCGTGCCGTTATTGCAGCGCTGCAATCCGGGGCGCAGGTGGCCACGCCGGTGATTGCGCTCGACTGGGGTGCGCTCGACGCATTGCGCGACCACAAGACACGCTCACCCTTCAGTGGCACGACCTGCGCCCGCGCGCCCGATGGGCGGGCGCTCTGGTTCTCCAAGACGATCATACCCGCGATCCGCAACGAGGACGCGCTGCGCGCCAGCCAGCCGCTCTCGCCCGTCTGGCGCCATGTCGGCCTCTATGGCTACGCGCTCGATGCACTGACGCGGTTCGAGCAGGCGCCGCCCACCGCGCTCGAAAATCTTGAAGGGCTGGAGCAACTCCGGCTGCTGGAACTCGGCATCCCGGTCACCACCGTGGCGGTCGCGCCGCCGCTGTTCGACAGTTCCGGCATCGACACCGAAGCCGACATTGCGCGGGTCGAAGCCATGATCGCCGCCCATGGCGACCCCACGCCCGCCTGAGCGCGTCCTTCGATCCCATGCGCCGCATCTTCATCATCCGCCATGGCAACACGTTCGAAAGCAGCGCCACCGCCTGCCGCATCGGCGCTGGCACCGATATCCCGCTGGTAGACAGCGGGCGGGTTCAGGCTGACCGGCTCGGCCAATGGTTCGCGGCGCAGGCCTTTCCGGTGCGGTGCCTCTTCAGCAGCCCGCTGCGCCGCGCGGGCGAAACCGCCGCACGGATCGGCGCGGCGATCGGCCATCGACCCGACGGCACGCTGCCCTGGCTCAATGAGATCGATCACGGCCCTGACGAAGGCCGCCCCGAGGCCGAAGTCGTCGCGCGCATCGGCGCCCGGGCGATCGCCGACTGGGACGAGCGCGGCCTTGCTCCCGATGGCTGGCATGTCGACGCCGCCGGCCGCATCGCCGCCTGGCGCGACTGGTTCGCCGAGCCGGGGGAGGGGGTCGACCTCCTCGTCACCAGCAACGGCGCCGCCCGCTTCGCGCTGCTCGCGATGCGGCTATCCCCGGCGTCGCTCAAATTGCGAACCGGCGCCTTTGGCGAGATCGCAATCGACGGGCAGGGCCGCCCGACTGTGGCACGATGGGACGCGCGCCCCTGATCCGCGGCCGCTGACCTCGCCCGTCAGTTTTTCCGCTGGGGCACCGTGAAGGTTCCCGATACGCGCCCGCCCGATCCGCTCGACACGCCCGGCGCGCCGCCGCCCGACGCCCGGCCATCCACCGTGGATCGCCCGCTCGTCAGGTCGATCACCAGCCGCCCCCCGGTCAGCCGGTTGCTCCCCTGCGTCAGCGTCACATTGCCCAGCATCGTGATCAGCCGGCTGTTGAGGTCGTAGATCGCGACATTGCCCTTCGCGGTCTCGTTGCCCTTGGTGACGACCACGCCGCCCGACGCGTCCATCCGGTCGACCTGCACGCCGCCGTCGCTGCCGTTGCCCCCCGGTTGATTGCGGTAGGCCACGGTCATCCGCGCCGCGTGCAGCGTCATGCCCGCCTGCGTCACCATGACATTGCCGGACACGACAACGCGATCCGCCCGGTCCTGCACCTCGATCCGGTCGGCGGTGAAGTTCACCGGCGCGTTGCTGTCATGATTTTTCAGCACCTGCGCCCCGGCCCCGGCATAGAGCGCCATCGCGCCCACGGCGCCGGTCGACAGCAGGATCAGCGTTTTCTTCATCAGTTCCGCCCTTTGAGGCCATTTTGTTCGATGCGCAAGCTTGCCCTGCCTTGCAGCGTCACCGTCCGCGCGCTCAGGTCAGCTTCCAGATGGTCGCCGCTGAACGTGCCGATCGGGATGCGCCCGTCGACCCGCCCGGCGCTTTGCATCCGCCGGGTCTTGAGGTCGATGCCCACGTCCCGCGTCGTCAGCCGGTATCCGTTCGCCGCCTCGAACTGCACCGGGCCATCGACCGCCATGCGCTCGCTGTTCATGTCGTAGCGCCCCTTGCGCGCGTTCAGCACGGCGGGCCCCTCGCTCAGCAATATGCGCGCGGACATGTCGTTCAGGTCGACGATCGGCTCGCGCGAGCTCTTCTGCACCGCGCTCCCGGCGCGCAGGGAAAAGGGCTGCCCCTTGCCATCCTCGCCGCGATAGAGCGCCTCGGTCACGCGCATCCGTTCCTTGGCCACCTCGACCTTGTTCTTGTCGAGCACGAAGCTGACCTTGTCGCCGCCGGTGAAGGGTGCGGTGGCGAGCAGCGCCGCCAGCACGCCCACGGCGGCCGGCAGCCAGTTCTTCAGCAGCCCGACCAGCCGGTCATGGCTGCCTCCGGGCCGCGCCCAGTGGCGCCTCGCATGGCGTTGCTGTTCGGCCTGGATGGACATGGGATAGCGCTTTCAGCCCCTCACATATGCGCGAAGATGTCGATCTCCGGCCAGCCGGCAAGGTCCAGCTGCGCCCGATGGGGCAGGAAATCGAAACAGGCCTGCGCCAGTTCCATGCGCCCCTCGCGGATCAGGCGCTTGTCCAGCTCCGCCTTGAGCGCGTGCAGGTAGCGCACGTCGGACGCGGCATAGTCCTTCTGCGCGTCGGACAGCACCGGGCCGCCCCAGTCGCTTGATTGCTGCACCTTGCTCAATTCCTGCCCCAGCAGTTCGCGCACCAGTTCTTTCAGGCCATGGCGGTCGGTATAGGTACGGATCAGGCGCGACGCGATCTTCGTGCAATAGACCGGCGCTGCCACCACGCCCAGATAATGTTTGATGGCCGCGATGTCGAAGCGCCCGAAATGATAGAGCTTCAGCCGTGCCGGATCCGCCAGCACCGCCCGCAGGTTCGGCGCGGCATAATCGCTCCCCGGATTGAAGCGCACCAGATGCTCGTCGCCCCGCCCGTCGCTGATCTGGACGACGCACAGCCGGTCGCGCGGGGTGATGAGGCCCATGGTTTCGGTATCGACGGCAACGGGGCCGGGGCCAAGGACGTCTGCGGGCAGGTCCTCTTCATGAAAATATACTGTCATGAATGACCCTCTATGGCGAAAGCGGCCGCAACTCAATCGACCCTTTTGGTGACATCCGGCAAAGCCCCGCCGATTGCATCGCAGGAATGTGGCGGCAATCGGGCTAAAATCATTCGCGTGAAGGTGAAAAGTTGATATAGTGATTCTCAAACCGCATGGGTTGCGGTGGATTGTGCATGCCCTTCGCCCGGCATGTTTGTCCGGTATAGTCTGGGGCGAAGCGAAAGTGACCAACAGGGCATGAGTTTTGATAGAGGTCGCCGCGGCGGGCGCGGCAAGGACAAGCGCGACAGTTTCGGCGACGACAATTTCTACGGCGGCGATCGTGGTGGCTTCGGCGGCGGTTTCGGTGATCGCGGTGGTTTCGGTGGTGATCGTGGCGGTTTCGGCGGTGGTGACCGCTTCGGCGGCGGTGGTGGCGGCGGCGGCGGCGGTTTCCGCAGCGGCGGCGGTGGCGGCTTCGGCGGCGGCGGTGGCGGCGGTGGTTTCGGCGGCGGCCGTGGCGGCGGCATGCCGGCCCAGGTCGTGGGCGAAGGCACGGGCGTCGTAAAATTCTTCAACGGGCAAAAGGGCTTTGGCTTCATCGTCCGTGACGATGGCGGCGAAGACGTGTTCGTTCACATCAGCGCTGTCGAGCAGGCGGGCCTCACGGGCCTGGCCGAAGGTCAGCCGCTCGGCTTCACCCTGGTGGATCGCGGCGGCAAGGTGTCGGCGACCGACCTCAAGATCGAGGGCGAACCGCTTCCGGTCCAGGAACGCGCGCCCCGCGAACCCCGTGCAGGCGGCTTCGGCGCTGAACGCAGCGGCGGCTTCGGCGGCGGCGATCGTGGCCCGCAACGTCAGCTTACCGGCGAACGCGCCAGCGGCACCGTCAAGTTCTTCAACGCCATGAAGGGCTTCGGCTTCATCCAGCGCGATGACGGCCAGCCTGACGCATTCGTCCACATCAGCGCCGTCGAGCGCGCCGGCATGGCCGCCCTCAACGAAGGCGACCGCCTCGACTTCGAACTCGAAGTCGACCGTCGCGGCAAGTACGCGGCTGTGAATCTTCAGTCGAAGGCCGACTAAAGGCCACGACTGCCCGCATTAGCGGAGAGGATAAGAAGGGGTCGCCTGCCCGGCGGCCCCTTTTTTTTGTGTATTGAGCGTGGAATTCGGCGGCTGCCTTGCGCCAATGGCGGCTATTCGGACATCCGCCCGGCGATCCAGGAAGCCGACATTTGGATCCTCAGCTGCGGTCGGTCCGCTTTTCCGGTTCAGATCGGCAATGGGTGAGCGGCTGGACTGGCAGTCAGAAACCCCGCCTTGCCGTGCAGGCTGCATGGCACAAGGAACTCAGCGGTCATCCGCGCCAGATGGTCTAGGCGGTTGGCCCTGGCGCGCCCGAACCCGCGTGGACAAGCGGCAGCACGAGCTTGCAGGTTACCCCGGCGGGCGAAAAGCCCACCCTCGCTGTCGCACCGAGCTGATAGGGCAGGCTGCACTCGATAAGGTCGAGCCCAAATCCCCGGCGTACCGGCCGGTCGAAATCCGGCATGGCGACCCCGCTTTCGCGCCATTCGAGCGACAGGGACGGGGTTTCGTCGGTTTCGATCGACCACCGGACCGCGAGGCTCCCCAGGGGCGTGCTGAACGCGCCGTGTTTCAGCGCGTTCGTGGCCAGTTCATGCACGCCCAGAGCCAGCGCCTGAAATGAGTCATCCGGGAGTTCGGTGGAGGGGCCTTCGAGGATGACGCGCGGCTCGTCGGGTGCGATCCCGTGGGCTGCAAGCTCCGCTTGCAATAGCTCGCGGATCCCGATCGGCGACCTCTGCGAGAGAAAGCTCTGGACGCGCGACAGCGCCGCCAGCCGGCATTTGAAGTTGTCGAGCGAAGCGCTGGGCTCCAGGGTCTCCGCCGCCACGGAGCGCACGATGCCAAGCAGGTTGCGCGTCCGGTGCTGGAGTTCGGCGATGAGCAGGCCCTGCTGGCCCTGCGCCCGCTTGAGATCGTCTACGTCGGTCGCCGCGCCGAACCAGGCGACAAGCGCGCCATCGTCGTCGAGCAGCGGCTGAACACGCGCCAAAAACCAGCGATAGACGCCATCCTTCCGACGGACGCGGCATTCGTGCGACATGGGCCGTGCGCTCTGGAAAGCGGCTTCGAAATCGGTCCGGACTTTCCCGACGTCATCGGGGTGAAGCTTGTCCCACCCGCCATTCGGCAGCGTCTCCAACGGTTGCCCGACATATTCCGGCCAGCATTGATTGGACCATATCGGCGTCCCGTCGGGCTCGGCGCGCCACAGCAGGTCGGGCACGAGATTGGCGACCGCTTCGAAATGCGCCCGGCTCGCCTGGAGCGTCTCTTCCATCCGCTTGCGCTCGGAAATGTCCTGATAGTAGATGGACAGCCCGCCATCGTCGCGTGGATAGATCCGCGCGGAAAGCCATCGTCCTGCCGTTTCGCTGAAATATTCCACATTCCGCTGTCGTCGATCTGCCATCGCCTGGCGAAACCAGGCAAGTTGAGGACTGGCTTTGCCTTTTCCGGAGACAAGATCGCCCAGCCGTCGACCCACCATAGTCTCGGGAGTCCGGTTCAGCACCGTGGCAGCGCGGCGATTGGCGTAGGTGATCCGCCACTTGGTATCGACCGAGTAGAAGGCGTCGCCAATGCTTTCGAGAACTGCGGTTCGCTCGGTCTGTGCAACGGCCAGTGCGGCCTCGGCTTGCTTGCGCTCCGAGATGTCGCGACCGACGCCGTAGGCCAACTCCTCGTCGGGAAAATAGGCGGTGTGCCACTCGGTCCAGAAATGGCTGCCGTCCTTGCGGAGCATCCGATGTACTAACCGGACGTTCGTCTGGCCCATGGCTTGCGGCATCGCCGCCGCCGCCGCCCCGGCGCGGTCGTCCGGATGAATCAGTTCGAGAAACGGCCGGGACAACAACTCGGCTTCGCTCCAGCCCAAGACGCGGCAGGAGGTCGGATTGACGTGCGTGAGCAGTCCGTCGCGCAAATTGGCGGCCATAAGCATATCCGGGCACACCGCGAAAAAACGATCAAGATTGGGCATCTGAAATGCAGCTTCCGACGGAGTAATAGCTATCCTACCAGCCGCGCCGAGCTGCCGCCACTGCTGAAAAGCCCAGCTTTTCCAGCGGATATCGGCCACGCCCCATTGGCGTGGCGTCAACGATCACATCCGACGCGCGCTGCTCCGCCCCCGGGGGCGGCCAACATTGCAATTGATCCGCCAACGGCAGGGCGGCCTTCGGACCGCGCTTGTCAGTTTTGGCGCGGGCTTCACCCTTGGACACTCGCGGGAACGGGTGGGCAGCGGCAGCGTCAAAACCGTCCGCGGCGTTTCGACATCGTCCCGCAAGCGGTTTTGAGTTTCATTCCAGTGCGCGCTGTCAAACCCGCCGAAACGGAAACGGCGCGACCGTCCGCTCATAGCCATGCAGGTCCAATGCCCGCGTGACCGGGGGCAGGGCGCGGTCCGGGCAGGCGCGGCGTTCGCACAGATGGCAGGTCGGGCCGATCCCGGTCGCCGCATCCTTCTCCACGTCGATCCCGTCGGCATGGACGATCCGGCTGCCATGTTTCGCCTCGCAGCCGATCGCGATCACGGATCGGCCGCGCGCGCCGGACGCGCCGTCGGCGCGCAGCGCCACCGCGAAGCTCAGGAAGCGGCGGCCGTCGAGCGTCTCCATCAGCTGCGTCTGCACCCGGTCCGGCTCGCCCGCGTCATGCGCGTCCCAGCGCGGGCAGGTGCCGCCCAGCTTGGCGAAGGGCCAGGCCTCGCCCTCGAACCGTTTCGACACGATGCCCGCCCGGTCGATCTTGGCCAGGAAGAAGGGCACGCCGCGCGCGCCCGTCCGGCCAAGGCTGGTCAGGCGATGCGCCAGCTGCTCCATCGACACGCCGAAGCGCGCCCGCAGCAGCGGCAGGTCGTGGCGGCTCTGTTCGGCCGCCTGGCGGAAGCGGTCATAGGGCATGATGAGCGCGGCGGCGGCATGGTTGGTGAAGGCGATGGTGGCGATCCGGCGGCTGTCCTCGTCCGGCGGCGCGGCGCGCGCGACCTGCGCGGCGATCGCGTCCGCCATCTCCTGCGAACAGAGCTGATAGGCGAGCGCGAACAGCCGTCCCGACGCGGGCAGCCGCTCGTTCAGCAGCAGCCGCCGCCGGTGCATGTCATAATGGCGCAGCGTTCCGGCCAGCACATCCTCGCGTACGATCTGGGCGCCCATGCCGTGCCGGTCCTTGAGTCGGACGCGGATTGCCGTCTGCAGGCTTGCCGGATCATCCCCCAGCTCCGGGGCGAGCGCTTCCCCCGCCGCGTCCAGTTCCGGGACATGATTGCCCGCCCGCGCGATCGTCTCGCGCAACCAGTCGAGCGGAGCGTGCTGCGGCGCGCCAAGGCCGGGTAGCGCGCCGCCGTGGCCGCTCGCCATCTGCTCGGGCAGGCGCCGCAGGTCGGTCAGCGCGCGGTAGAAGCGGCTGATCGCCTCGCTGACGCCGGGATAATTTTCCGCGACCTCCACCACCTCGTCCTTCGCCACGCCAATGTCGCGCACCAGCGCGTCGGACAATATCTCCGCCAGTTCCTTGGCGGTGCTTTCCTGCGTGCCGGCGACGAATTCGCGGATGTCGATGTCATAGACATTGGCGAGCCGCAGCAGCATCTGCGCCGTCAACGGCCGCTGGTTGCGCTCCAGATGGTTGAGATAGCTGGGGCTGACCCCCAGCTCTTCCGCCATCCGCGTCTGGTTGAGCCCCAACTCGCGCCGCAGCACCCGCAGCTTGGGGCCAAGATAAAGCTTCCGGTCGCTGGGTGATGCCATTTCGGCACACTGTCAAACTATGACAGATTGATCAATACAGATCATGACCGCGCTGCACTAATCGCTCTTAAATCACGACTTCATTCATGATTTTAAGGACCACCCCACAGCGGAAAGGCCCATCCCATGACCACCGACACCCAGACTGCTCCCGAACCGACTCGCAGCCGCGCCGTCTTCTCTCAGGAAGATTTCGGCCTGATCCGCACCGCCATCGCCCATTATCTGCGCGAAGTTCAGCACAAGCCCGAATCCGTCAAATACGCCAATCTCTATCACCGCCTCGGCCGCGTCAGCTAAGCGGCCCGGCGTGTCACGGCTTCGGCGGCGCCACCACCGCCGGAGCCGGAACGGGCGGCGCGATCCGCACCGTCTCGAACCGCTCCTTGCGCCGCACCCCGTCCAGCGCGGGCTGCGGCACGACGGCCTTTACCTCCGCCCCGGCGACCGGCGGCGCTGCCGTCGGCACCCGCTGGCGCATGCACTCCCCGGCATTGGCGCGCGGCGTCTGCGCGCAGTTCCACAGCGACCGCTGCAATCCGGTCGACACATTGTGGATATAGGCAAAGCTCATGCTTTCAATCTGATCGCCCGACAGCGGAAAGCCGGGCGGCGCCGTTCCCGCCCGCCACGCCATGATCCGGCATTCCGGCCGTCCGGCGCAGAAGGTCTGTGCCACCGCAGGCCAACTGTCGGCGCTCGTCCCTCGCCCCAGTTCCACCAGGAAGCTCCGGGCGCCCGGCGCGATCGCCACCAGCCGCACCCCCGCCATCACCTGCCCTAGCGAATCCGCGCCAATCGCCTGCTGCGGCCGCGCCGCCAGCGCTGCTGCGCTCCCGCCGGCAAGAGCAAGTCCCGCCGGCAAGGGGCCATCCTGATGCGCCGCCGACAGCCGGGCGATCGAGGGAATGACCGGCTCGCCACCGACCGCGGCCTTGCGGAACGCGGGCGGCGTTCCCCACCAGCCGCGCCAGCGAAAGAAGAGGTGCGTGTCCACCGCGCTGATCTTTTCCAGGCTCCCGCTCCAATAGGGCACGACCCAGTCGGTATGATAATGGGTGGCATAGCCCACCGGCTTGAATACCTTGCCCGCAAGAGCTGCCTTCGCAATGTCGCGCGCCCGTTCCCACGCCGCCTGCGGTGGCACGCGGGCCAGCGCCCCGTCGCAGGTGAAGGTGAACTGGCAACCCGTCGATCGTTCCTGACCCTGGAAGACGACGCCGCAAACCGATTTGGGGAAGGCCGGATGCCGCACCCGGTTCAGCACCACCTGGGCAACCGCGCGCTCGCCGGTTGCATCGTCCCCTGCCTCATAAAGCTGGGCAGCGGCCAGGCAATCAGTCGCTCGCGCCAGGTCGAGCGGGGTGCCGGCGAAGACGAACGGCCGGGCGGCGGGATTGGGCAAGGGGGAAAATCGGATGGACGCGTTCAACGCCCGCGCCTCATCACGGTCCAGTGCGTAGAGTTCGACCGGCTCGACCGCCGGTGGCGGTGTGCTGGGAGGCTTTAACAGGGAATGCCGGACAAGCCGCGCGCCCGCCTCCCGCGCGACAGGACTGCGCGCCTCCCAGGACGCGACGAGAGCGGGCAGACCGACGAACAGGGCAAACCAGATCAGCCACATTAGTGGATGCGGCTGCCTGGTGGATGGGGCGTCGGTCATGCCCGTTCCGGCGCCATCCTATTCGGGCAGGAAGTCGGGCACCGACAGATAGCGTTCGCCGGTGTCATAATTGAAGCCCAGAACGCGGGTTCCGGCGGGAAGTTCCTTGAGCTTCTGGGCAATGGCGGCCAGCGTGGCGCCCGACGAGATGCCGACCAGGATGCCTTCCTCGCGCGCCGAACGGCGAGCATATTCCTTGGCGTCGGCGGGATCGACCTGAATCACGCCGTCGAGCAACTGGGTATGCAGATTGGCCGGGATAAACCCCGCACCGATGCCCTGGATGGCATGCGGGCCGGGCTGACCGCCGCTGATGACAGGCGACAGGGTCGGTTCGACCGCGAAGACCTTGAGGTTCGGCCACAACTTCTTGAGCACCTCGGCCGCTCCGGTGATGTGGCCTCCGGTGCCGACGCCGGTGATCAGCACGTCGATCGGGCTGTCGGCAAAGTCTGCTGCGATCTCCTGCGCCGTGGTGCGGACATGCACGTCGATGTTCGCGCTATTTTCAAACTGCTGCGGCATCCAGGAATTGGGCGTCTGCTCGATCAGTTCCAGCGCCCGCTCGATTGCGCCCTTCATGCCCTTCTCGCGCGGGGTGAGGTCGAAGCTGGCGCCATAGGCGAGCATCAGGCGCCGACGCTCGATGCTCATGCTTTCGGGCATCACCAGGATCAGCTTATAGCCTTTGACGGCCGCCACCATCGCCAGTCCCACGCCGGTGTTGCCGGACGTTGGTTCGATGATCGTGCCCCCGGGCTTTAACTCGCCCGACGCCTCGGCCGCCTCGATCATGGACAGGGCGATGCGGTCCTTGATCGACCCGCCGGGGTTGGAACGTTCGGACTTGATCCACACTTCGGCGTTGCCAAAAAGCCGGTTGACCCGGATATGCGGCGTGTTGCCGATGGTTTCGAGAATATTGGCAGCTTTCATTGGGCCTTCTCCTGGCTGATATCCGGCTCCCTTAAGTCGGGTGGCTCGAAGGTACGTGCAAGGCGCAGCTCGGGGAAGAGCCGGGCCCACGAAAGGGTGATGACAATCGCACCGATCCCGCCGCCGATCACCGCCGCGACCGGGCCGACCAGCGCAGCGAGGAAGCCCGACTCCGCTTCGCCCAGTTCATTGGAGGCGGATATGGTAAGCTGCGATAGGCTTGATACGCGACCACGCATGGCGTCGGGCGTATGAAGCTGAATCAGCGACTGGCGAACATAGACCGAAACCATGTCGGCAGTGCCCAGCAGGATCAGAGCCCCTATCGCGATCGCAGGCGCGACCTTCAGGGGCATGAAGGCGGTCGCGCCGAACAGGATCGTCGCCAGGCCGAAGACGATGACAGCCCCCAGCATCTTGAGACCCACCTCGCTCCTCATCGGCCGGACGGAAAAGAACAGCGCGGTGACGCCGGCACCGACCCCTGGCGCCGCGGCCAGATGCCCAAGACCGGCAGAGCCGACATGCAGGATGTCGCGGGCGTAGATCGGCAGAAGCGCCGTCGCGCCCGCGAGCAGCACGGCGAACAGGTCGAGGGTGATAGAAGCGAGCACGAGGCGGTTGCCCCGGACATAGGAGAGGCCGTCCAGCATCTGTCGCAAGGGATGCCGGCTCATGTCGCGCGGCGGCTGGGGGACTGGGCCGATCAGCAGCATGGCGCACAGAGCGCTCGCGAATAGGGCGGAGGCGAGCGCGTAAGCGGCCCAGGGCGCGGCCGCATAAGCGTAGCCTCCCAAGGCCGGGCCGATGATCATGCCTGTTTGCCATACAACGCTGGAGATCGCGATCGCATTGGGAAGGACATCGCGCGGCACCAGATTGGGGGCCAGCGCGCTGTAGGCCGGGCCATTGAAGGCTCGGGCAATCCCAACGACCCCCGCGATGGCGAAGATCAGCGGCAGGCTGACCCATCCCTCATAGGTCGCCAATGCCAGTACGCCGGCAGCGGCGGACAACAGGGTGAGGGTCAATCGAGTGATGATGCGGCGGTCGAAATGATCGGCCACCCATCCGGTCACGGGAGTCAGGAAGAAGAGCGGAACGAACTGGGCTAGGCCGATCAATCCCAACTGAGCGGCGGCGCCCGATGTGCTCATCGTTTCGCGTGCCACATTATAGGCCTGCCACCCAAGCACGATCATCATACCGTACTGGGCGAGCACGCTCGCGAGGCGTCCCGCAAGATAAGCCCGGTAGGCGCCGAAGCGCAGTGGGTGACGCGGGGCGGAGGAAGCCGTCATGCGGCGTCCTTAGCGGGTGGCCTGGCCGCTAGGCAACCGCGCTTCGGAGAAAGAAGGAATTCGATTTTTTCAGGCCGAAAATAGCAGCTTCTTCCGCTCCGCAGCCTGTCAGCGATCGGAATCCAAGCGGATGCCGCTGACCGATCCGTTGCGTACGGAACACACGAAGGGGACGAAGCGCTGATCGGCATAGGGACCGACCCGGCCTTCCACTTCCCAGCCGGTCGACATGGTGGTGGCAAAAGGCCGGCCGATGACGGTTGCGCCGCGTCCCGCTTCTTCCCTGGCCTTGGCCGCACAAGCCTGGCGAGCCCCGTTGGCAGTGGTGATGTGTCCGAACCCGGGCGATGCATAGGGCTGCCTCTTCGCATCACGCTCTGCCTGGCGGTCATGGGCGATGTCGCTGGCGATGGCGGCATCCGTCGCGCGGCGGAGCTCGCGATCGTTCAACTGGGCGGCTGCGGGAAAAGTTGGCGTCAGCGCGGCGATCAGGAAAGCGGCTTTCAGCTTGGACATGGGATGATGCTTCCTAAGAACGAAAGGGGGGCGGGAAGACGAGAGGGGGCATGCGTTCAGCGGAACAGGCTGCCCAATATGCCACGCACCAGCTGCCCTGCGATCCCGCCGGAGGAGGAGCGGCGACTGGAGCCGCCGAACACGGCGCGGCCGACCTCATTGGCGACCTGCCTGCCGACGGAGGATGCAGCGGAGCGGGCCGCCGACTGGACAGCCTTGTCGAACGCGGAAGGCTTCGCCACCTCGCGCGCCGCGGCGGCATCGCGGCGTGCCTGCTCCTTAAGTTCGGCTTCCCGTTGCTTGGCCTCGACCTTGGCCTGTGCTGCTGCTGCCCTGTCGGATTCAGCTTTGGCCTTGGCCGCTTGAGCGGAGGCCGCCGCTGCCTGCCCGCGGGCAGCCAGAATCTCTTCGGCCGATTCGCGGTCGACCGCCACGTCATATTTGCCAGCGCACGGAGAGATGGACTGGATGATCGCCCGTTCCTTGGCATCAACCGGGCCAAGCCGGGAGCGCGGCGGGGCGATGAGCGTGCGCTGGACGATCCCGGGCGAGCCGTCCTCCTGCAGCAGCGACACCAATGCCTCGCCAACCTTGAGTTCGGTGATCGCGCTTTCGACGTCCAGCTCGGGATTGACGCGGAAGGTGTCTGCGGCTGCCTTGATCGCTTTCTGGTCGCGCGGCGTGAAGGCCCGGAGGGCGTGCTGGACGCGGTTGCCCAACTGGCCCGCCACATCCTCTGGGATGTCGATGGGGTTCTGCGTCACGAAATAGACCCCCACCCCCTTTGAGCGGATCAACCGCACCACCTGTTCGATCTTGTCAGCCAGCGCCTTGGGCGCATCATCGAACAGCAGGTGCGCTTCATCGAAGAAGAAGACCAGCACGGGCTTATCGGGATCACCCACCTCCGGCAGCGTCTGGAAGAGTTCGGACAGCAGCCAAAGCAGGAATGTCGCGTACAGCTTCGGGCTCTGCATCAGCTTGTCGGCGGCCAGGATATTCACATAGCCGCGCCCCTTGTCGTCGACCTTGAGCATGTCGTGGATGTCGACCGCGGGCTCGCCAAAGAAATGGTCGCCGCCTTGGGACTGAAGCTGCAGAAGTTGGCGCTGGATGGCTCCGACGCTGGCTTTGGTCACATTGCCATAGCGGGCCGACAGGGTATCGGCATTCTCCGCGCAATAAGCGAGCATCGCCTGCAAGTCCCCCAGGTCGAGCAGCAGCAGCCCTTCCTCATCGGCATATTTGAAGGCGATCGTCAGCACGCCTTCCTGCGTTTCATTGAGGTCCATCAGGCGGGACAGCAACAGCGGCCCCATTTCACTGACTGTGGTGCGGATCGGATGACCCTGCTCGCCATAGAGGTCCCAGAAAATGGCTGGATTGTCGGCATAGCTGTAATTGTCGATGCCGACTTCCCGCGCGCGGGCTACAAGCTTGTCCGCGTTGTTCGCGGTTGGCGAACCGGCCATCGCAATTCCGGAAAGATCTCCTTTCACGTCGGCGAGGAAAACAGGCACACCCAGCGCGGAAAAGCTTTCCGCGATACCCTGCAGCGTCACCGTCTTGCCGGTGCCGGTCGCGCCAGCGATCAGCCCGTGTCGGTTGGCACGCTTCAGATTCAGTGTCTGCGGTATGCCGCCATTTTTGTCCGGCGCGCCAAGGCCGATAAAGATGCCGTCGCTCATTCGCGTCTCACTCCCCATGTGAAGGTGCGAGCCGCGCTCGCCGGAGAATAACCCTTCCTATAGGAAAGCTGGTCAGTCCGGCAAGCGCGGCGCCACGAGGCTTGGCGCGCGGACAGGATCAAGGCAGATCCGATATCGCGCGCCGAAACCATGCTGCTGCCGAACGCATGGCGACGCCCAGCAAGTATGAACCAGGAAAGCACGAACCGGCAGGCGAGCGTCAAGACGGAGGGCGGTTTCCGCCCTCCGGTCCAATTTACTTGTCCCGCAGCCGCACCGGCAGGAACACGGCCGGCTGACCGCGGCGCAGCACTTGCAGCAGGATGGCGTTTCGACCCTGGCTTTCGACCTGCTTGACCGCCGCATTCAGATCGGCCTGGCTTGCGACCGGGCGGTTGTTGGCGGTGATGATGACATCGCCTCGCCGCAGACCCTTGGCGCCTGCGTCAGTCGATGAGTCAACGGCAGTGATCACGATGCCCCGCGTGTCGGCGGCAATGCCCAGCTGCCTGATGATGCTGGGCGTGAGCGGAATAGCGGAAATGCCGAGCGATTGCTGGTTTGCCTGAGGGCTGCTCGACTGGTCGTCCTGCTGCTGACTGAAATCGTCACCCTGGCTCTGGGCGAAACGGTTCAGTTCGTCCTCCGACGGACGTTCGCCGACGACAGCGGTCACCGTCTGCCGCTGCCCATTGCGCATCAGCACGATGGGAACGCGTGATCCGATCGGCTGCGTGGCCACGATCGAAGACAGATTCTGATCAGGCGTCACTTCCTGGCCGGCGACGCTGACAATGACGTCGCCAGGCTTGATGCCCGCCCGATCAGCGCCCTTGCCGGGCTCTACACCCTGGACGAATTCGCCCCGGTTTTTCGCCAGACCCAGGGAATCCGCCAGGTCTTCGCCCAGCGGGCTGATCTGGATACCCAAATAGCCGCGCTTCACGGTCTGACCCTTGCGCAATGTTTCGACAATCGGCGCCGCCTGCTCCGACGGGATGGCGAAGCCGATGCCGACATTTCCGCCTGAGGGGGAGAGGATCTGGCTGTTGATGCCAATCACATTGCCGCGCATGTCGAACATCGGGCCGCCGCTGTTGCCCTGATTGATGGATGCGTCGGTCTGGATGAAGCGGTCATAAGTCCCGCCTGTGCCGCGATGCATGGCGGAGATGATGCCGGCGGTAACCGTGCCGGACAGGGCGAATGGGTTACCGATCGCGATTACCCAGTCGCCTACGCGCGCCTTGGTGCTGTCACCGAACTTGACGAAGGGCAGGGGCTTCCTCGCGTCGATCTTCAGCACGGCGATGTCGGTGGCCGGATCGCGTCCGACCAGTCGGGCCGGATATTCCTCACTATTGGTCAATGTCACCGTGATGGAGTCGACCGACGCACCTTCCGCGCCCGCTGAAACGACATGATTGTTGGTGACGATATAACCGTCGGACGAAATGATGAAGCCCGATCCGAGCGATTGCGCCTGGCGGGTTTGCGGCTTCCCGCCCTGATCGCCGAACAGGTCGCCAAAGGGTGTGCCGGCGAACGGATTTTGCACCTGCACCCGCTGGCGCGTGGAGATATTGACTACTGCGGGCTGCAGCTTTTCGACCATGTCGGCCAGGCTG
The DNA here is from genome assembly GCF_037860795.1 of Sphingobium mellinum. NCBI lineage: Bacteria > Pseudomonadati > Pseudomonadota > Alphaproteobacteria > Sphingomonadales > Sphingobiaceae > Sphingobium > Sphingobium mellinum. Next base: position 87,488 of record NZ_JBANRK010000008.1, read on the forward strand.
GCGGGTCCTCCGGCGGGCGCTGCGGCCTGCATGCCTTCATTTTGCGCGGTCTGGGCGCCGACATTTGGACTGGAGGTGACGGCGACGGCGGTGCCCCCGAGCAGCAGGGCACCGGTGATGGCATAAGCGTAACGCACTCGTGACGGTCCTCTCATGAATTGGGCGAAGGCAAGGCGGGACTATTGCGAAACAATCGGATGCGCTGCCTTGTCTGAACCCTCATTGAATGGCGCTGGTTCCTATCGGCCAAATCGCGATTCGGACAAGGCAGCGCTGTTGCGCGGCTCTTTTGACCCAATGGCGGCCTGTTCGCGATTCCCTTTGGATGGACAGCAGATGCATTTCCCATCACTGTTCTCCCTGAAATTGTTTCAGGAAGTCGTTATCGCGCGACAGCACCATGGTTGTCGACCCTTGCCGTTCGGGAGCGAAGGTGAAGCGATATGCCTGCATCGCACGATAGAAGTCGTAGAATTTGGGATCCTTGCCGAAACTGTCGGCATAGATGCGCGCGGCGTTGGCGTCCGCTTCCGCGCGGATGATCTGCGCCTGTTTGGCGCCTTGCGCGCGAATCGTCAGCGCCTCCTGCTCACGGGCAGTGCGCATGCGTGTGAAGGCGCTTTCCAGCGGCGCGCCGTCGGGCAGGTCGGCGCGCTTGATCCGCACGTCGACAATCTGCGCGCCATATTGCCGCGCAACCCGGTTGAGCCCGGCTTCGATATTGTCCATCACCTGGCCACGCTCAGGCGAGAGCAATGCCGCGAAGGGACGTTTGCCCAGTTCGTTGCGAAGCGCCGATCCAAGAATAGGGCGAAGCGCGTCAGAGACGCGGTCCTCACTTCCGGCCGCAATGTACATGCGAAGCGGATCAACGATGCGGTAACGAGCAAAGGCGTCGACCTGCAAGCGCAACTGGTCGGTGGAAAGCACCTGCTGCCGTTCCATTTCAACCGAAAGCACCCGCTTGTCGATCCAGACAATCTGGTCGATGAACGGCCACCGCAGGATGACGCCAGCGCCGGTCTTGCCGAATTCCTCGTTGGGGCGGTAGCGGTTGATGATCTTCTTGGGGTCGCCGAAGCGGACGATCACGCCCTGCTTGGTTTCGGGAACGATGGCTACGGTGCTGCCGATCAGCAGCAGCAGCGCTATGACCGACAGGGCCAGCGCAACCGGGTGGCGGAGCAGGGGCGACATTACTGGCCCTCCTCGGCGGCCGCGCCCTGGGCTGTGGCACTGCGCGCGCGACGCTTGAGTTCGGGGAGCGGAAGGAACGGCGTTACATTGCCGTTTTCGACGATGGTCTTGTCGACGTTCGACAGGACACCCTCCATGGTTTCATAATACATGCGTCGGCGGGTGACTTCGGGCGAGAGCTTGTATTGCTCATACACCTTGTCGAACGCGGCTGCCTCGCCCTGTGCCTTGGCCGTGACCTGTTGCGCGGCGGCGCGGGCTTCGTTCAAATAGGTCTGCGCGGTCTGCTGCGCGGCGGACACCGCCTTGAACGCGTCGTTCACAGCCGTCGGCGGATCCGCCTGCTTGATGGCCACGCCCTGGACCCGAATGCCAGAGCGATAGCCGTCCAGTATCGCCTGCATCCGCTGTTCGACCTGCTGCTCTATTTCCGTGCGCCCAGCGCCCAGCGCATCGTCCAGGCTGACACTCGCGACGACGGAGCGCATCGCGCTTTCCGCGACTTCGCGCACTGATGCATCGGGATCGGCGAGCTGGAAGAGGTAAAGTTCCGGATTGCGGATGTTCCAGCGCACCGAATAGGCAAGGTCAATGATATTCTGGTCGCCGGTTAGGACGAGGTTTTCGCTTTGCGCGCTTGCAGAGCCGATGTCGATGGTCCGGATTTCCTCGACATCGACGGTCGTCACATTTTCCAGCGGCGCGGGCAACGTGAGGCTGATGCCTGGAGACAGGGTGCGACTATATTTGCCGAGCAGAGTCACCACGCCTCGTTCCTGCGGTCCCACGCGGTGAAAGCAGGTGAGTACCAGCCACAGCACAATCAGGATGCCGATCGCGGCGGGCCACAACGTCTTGCCGCTTGGTCGCGGGGGAAGGTTGCCCAAGCCGCCGCCGCCCGAACCGAAGCTTTCCCGGCCTCGACGCAGTATTTCCTCGATCGCGGACGGACCCTTTCCGCCCGTGTTGCGACCGGGCTGGGTCCAGGGATTGCGCGGTCCCGCGTCGCCGCCCTTGCCGGGACCGTCGCCGCCGTCAGGCCCTTCGTTCTTTCCGCCCCATGGACCCTGGACCATGGCGATGGCAATGGCCGGTATCCGCCCGAAAATTCTCTTCATTTCGTCTCTATAGGAAGGCTGAGGCGCGAAAAACAGTGCCCTTCGCAACGATTATTCCTTAAGGGCTCGCTATCATGACCGATCTTGAGAGTTTCGCCGCCCGCCTGAAGACGCTGACAAACGGCCGCGCAAGCAGTCCGCGCGTCAAAGATGGCGTTCTGACCCTGGCCCTGGACGTAGGCGGCCTGTCCCCGGATCAGCGCGACGGCGTCGCTGCGGCGATCCGCGAGGGCGCCCTGTCTGTCCCCGGCGTTTTGGATGTCCGCATCGCCATGACGGTCGAGCGCCGACCGATCCGCATCATCGCCGTGGCATCCGGCAAGGGCGGTGTAGGCAAGTCGACCCTGTCGGCAAATCTTGCGGTCGCGCTCAAGCGGATGGGATGTGCGGTTGGGTTGGTAGACGCGGATATCTACGGTCCTTCGCAGGCCCGGCTGATGGGGAGCGAGGACAAGAAGCCGCAGGCGCAGGACAAGAAGCTGATACCGGTGGAAAGCCCCTTTGGCATACCGATGCTGTCGATGGCGCATCTGGTGGAGCCGGGCAAGGCGCTCGCCTGGCGCGGCCCGATGGCGGGCAATGCGCTGTCGCAGCTGATCGATGCCGACTGGGGCGATACGGCCCTGCTCGTCGTCGACATGCCGCCGGGGACGGGGGACGTGCAACTGTCGATGATTCAGAAGCACAAGCCTGCCGGCGCGATCATCGTGTCAACGCCGCAGGATCTGGCGTTGATCGACGCGACCCGCGCCGTCAGCCTGTTCGAACAAATGCAAGTGCCGCTGATCGGGCTTGTCGAGAATATGGCCGGCTATGTCTGCCCCCATTGCGGGGAAGTGTCCGATCCGTTCGGCGCGGGCGGGGCCGAGGCGGCTGCGGCGAGCATGGGCATGCCTTTTCTTGGCCGCATCCCGCTGGCGATCGATATCCGGCGGCGCTCCGACGAGGGCAATCCGCCGGCGGCGGGAGACGATGTTCATGGCGATGCGTTTCGAGGGATCGCAACGAAGGTGGCTGATTGGTTGAACGTCGACGGGCGCGGTTGACCGGGCGGGAACGGCTTGCGGGTCTTTGCGTAATTCCCATGCCTGATTGATTTTGTAAGGATCGCCATGCCGCTGACCCAGCCTCAGGATATAGCCGACCTGCTGCGGCAGACCCGGACGATCGCGCTGGTGGGCATTTCCGACCGGCCAAACCGGCCCAGCTACGGCGTGATGCGGTTCCTGCAGGGGCATGGCTACCGCGTCCTGCCAGTCAATCCGCAGATCGCCGGTGAACATGTCCATGGCGAATTCGTCTGGGCGCGGCTGGCCGACATCGGTGTGCCTATCGATATGGTCGATATCTTCCGTCGCAGCGACGCTGCGGGCGATGCAGTGGATGAAGCGATCGCGATTGGCGCGAAGGCGGTCTGGATGCAGCTTGGCGTCATCAACGACGCCGCCGCGGCCCGCGCCGAAGCCGTAGGGCTGAAGGTGGTCATGGACCGCTGCCCCGCGATAGAAATTCCCCGACTCAATATCCCACATGCTGGCGCCGATTAACGCTTCCCAGGGCTTGCAGGCGTCTTTATCACCGGCTGCATGGGGCGCGCAAAGCGGAAGCAGGCAGATCAACGGGACAAGGTGAAGGGTTTCGACCGCCGAACGCTACTCGTGGGCGCCGGCGCGGCGGCAGGACTTCTGCTCGCCTGGTCTGCCTGGCCGCGAGCTTACCGCCCCAACCTCAATGTCGCGGCGGGCGAGACCGCCTTCAACGCCTTCCTCAAGATTGACAAGTCCGGCCAGATCGTCGTGATCGTGCCACAAGCGGAACTGGGGCAGGGTGTCACCACGCTGCTGCCTCAGATACTGGCTGATGAACTGGGCGCGGACTGGCGCACCATTGGCGTGCAGAGCGCGCCGGTGAGCCCTCTCTACGCCAACACGCTGTTCGCCCGCCAATGGCTGTCGAGCGACTGGAGCCGTCTCGTGGGCGATGCGGGCGATTGGGCGATAGATCAATATGCGACCCGCAAGGCGCTGATACTCACCGGCGCGGGCACGTCGGTGCCCATGTTCCACGACGCGTACCGGGACGCGGGCGCAGCCGCGCGGGTGCTGTTGTGCCAGGCGGCAGCGGCGCGCTGGGATGTGCCATGGGAAAGTTGTGACATCGAAAATGGCCTTATCACCGATGGCGGCGACAGGCGGCTGAAGATCGGCGAGGTGGCGGCGGAAGCGGTGGACTTCGATCTGCCCGAGATCCTTCCCTATCGCCAGGCGCAGGCTGATCGGCTAGCAGGGCAGGTGCTGCCCCGGCTGGACACGCCTTCGAAGATCGACGGCAGCCACAATTTCGCGGCCGACATCCGTCTGCCTGACATGATTTTCGCTTCCATCCGGCAAGGGCCGATCGGAGACGCGAAACTGAAGACCGTCAATGAAGATGCGGCAAGGCGCGTCACCGGATTTTTGAAGCTGGTGCGGCAGGAGCGATGGGTCGCGGCTTTGGCCAGCAACTGGTGGGCGGCCAACAAGGCGCTCGACCTCAGCGATCCTGTCTTCGAGCTGGCAGGGGTGCCGGTCAGCAGCGACGGCATCGACAAGGCCTTGGAGGGCGCCTTTTCCGGTTCTTCGGGTCAACGGCTGTATGCCCGGGGCGATCTGAAGTCCCTGTTCGACAATGCAAGCCTCGTGGCCAGCGAATTCAGCGTCGCCCCCGGCCTTCATCTCGCTTTGGAGCCGATGTGTGCGACCGCGCGGGTCAGCGATGCCGCCATCGAGGTCTGGATGGCGACCCAGGCGCCGACGCTGGCCCGCGCCGCCATCGCTGACGCCTTGGGCGTAGCGCATGATATGGTCACGCTCTATCCGCTCCATGCCGGTGGCTCTTTCGGTCGCAAAATGGATTTCGAGGCAGGGGTTCAAGCGGCGCTGCTCGCCCGGGACATGAGGCGGCCAGTGCAACTCCTCTGGTCGCGCCTGGAGGATGTCGTGCAGGATCGGCCCAGCGCGCCCGCTCACGCCCGCATGGCCGCCAAGCTGGGGCGCGGCGGCGCCATCGAAGGCTGGCTGGCCAAAGTTGCAGCACCATGCGCCATGTCGCAGACTTGGGATCGGATCGCGCACGGCAAGCTGCCGCACGAGGCGGCGCGCGACGCGGCAGCGACCTCAACCCGGCTCGCGGTTGCGGGCATGGAACTGCCCTATGCGCTGCCCAATTGGGCGGTCGATCATTATCCGGTCGATCCGGGACTTCCTGCCGGATTTGTCCGGGGCAGCGCACACCTCTATGGCGCCTTCTTTACCGAAAGCTTCGTCGATGAACTCGCCCATGTCGCGGGGGTCGAGGCCATGTCCTTCCGCATCCAGATGCTGGGCGGAAATCCCCGCCTGGCCCGGTGCCTGACCACGGCGGGTACCATGGGTGGCTGGCAGGGCGGCATTGACGGCAGTGGCCAGGGCCTGGCCGTTCATGTCATGAATGGCGTCTATGCCGCTATCATGGTGGAAGCGTCGATCGCCGGTGACAAACTGAGCGTCGGACGGATCATCGCCGCGGTCGATGCGGGGGAGCAGGTGAATCCCGATATCGCCCGACAGCAGGTCGAAAGCGGTATCATCTATGGCCTGGCGCTCGCTATGGGCGCCTCCGTCTCCTATGCGAACGGGCTGCCTGAACGCGCGATTTTGGGCCGGATGGACCTGCCGCGCCTGGCCGATGTTGGCGAGATCACCGTGGAGCTGATCCGTAGCACCGCGCCACCCGGCGGTCTCACCGACATCGGCGCGCCGCTGGTCGCGCCGGCGATTGCCAACGCCCTCTTCACCGTGACGGGGCAGCGTTTTCGCCAGCTCCCTCTCTTGCCCCGGACCTGATGCCGACCATGTCCAGTATCGCGATTCTCCTTATTAATCTGGGCACGCCCGATGCGCCCGACGCTCCGTCGGTCCGCCGCTATCTCAGCGAATTCCTTTCCGACCGGCGAGTGGTGGAAATATCACCTCTGCTCTGGCAGCCGATCCTGCGCGGTCCCATCCTGCTGACCCGGCCGCGCAAATCCGCACGCGCCTACAGGGAGGTATGGATGGAAGACGGGTCTCCGCTTGCCGTCTATACCCGGGATACGGCCGTCAAGCTTCAGGAGATGTTTGGGCCGGATGTCGTCGTCGACTGGGCCATGCGCTACGGTCGTCCTTCGATCGAGAGCCGGTTGACTGCTCTTATAGAAGGCGGCGCTGACCGCATATTGCTGGCCCCACTCTATCCGCAATATTGCGCCGCCACCACCGCGACCGCGCTCGATGCCGTCTATGCCGCGCTCTCGCGGATGCGGGTGCAGCCGGCGACCCGGACGCTCCCACCCTATTATGCAGATTCCTCCTATATCGAGGCCGTGCGCGCATCGACGCAACGGCAACTGGAAGCGCTGGACTTCGAACCGGAACTGCTGCTGGCCAGCTTTCACGGCATGCCCGAACGGACGCGCAAGCTCGGCGATCCCTATTATGACCAGTGCGTGGAAAGCGTCCGGCTGATCGCCCAGGCGCTGGGCCGGGAAGTGCGCCTGACCTTCCAATCGCGTTTCGGGCCAGCCAAATGGCTGGGCCCCGCGACGGATGAAACGCTTCGCGCCCTTCCGCGAGAGGGCGTGAAGAAGGTTGCGTTGCTCACGCCAGGCTTTGCGGCGGACTGCCTTGAAACACTTGAGGAAATCGCGATGCGGGGTCGGGACGAATTTTTATCCTCAGGCGGCAACAAATTTGCCCATCTTGGCTGTTTGAACGCGTCAGTTGAGGCTATGCTCCTGTACCGTGACCTGACCAGCCGTGAACTGGCAGGCTGGCGGAAGGATTAGTTTCGTCCAACTTTTAAACCGGAGGGGCTGACATGACCAAAGTTGCGATCGTGACGGGCGGAACACGCGGCATTGGAGAGGCGATCAGCCTGGCGTTGAAGAAAATGGGCTTCAGCGTCGCCGCCAATTATGCGGGAAATGACGACAAAGCTCGCGCCTTTACCGAAGCGACAGGGATAGACGCGTTCCGCTGGGATGTTGGCGACCACCAGGCCTGCCTGGACGGGTGCGCGGCCGTCGCCGAACGCCTGGGGCCTGTCGATGTTGTGGTCAACAACGCCGGCATCACCCGCGACGGCGTGCTAACAAAAATGAGCTTCGACGACTGGAACAGCGTCATGCGCGTCAATCTGGGCGGATGCTTCAACATGGCGAAGGCCACCTTCGACGGCATGCGGCAGCGGGGCTGGGGCCGCATCGTGAATATCGGCTCGGTCAATGGTCAGGCCGGCCAATATGGGCAGGTCAATTACGCAGCGGCCAAGTCGGGTATCCACGGCTTTACCAAGGCGCTCGCGCAGGAAGGCGCGAAATATGGCGTGACCGTGAACGCGATAGCCCCGGGCTATATCGACACAGACATGGTCGCCGCCGTGCCCCCTCCTGTGCTGGAAAAGATCGTCGCCAAGATTCCGGTGGGGCGGTTAGGCCAGGCGGAGGAAATCGCACGCGGGGTCGCCTTCCTGTGCAGCGACGAGGCCGGGTTCGTCACCGGAAGCACATTGTCCATCAATGGCGGCCAGCACATGTACTGACGCGATGGACGGGGGCGGCGACAGCGAGCAAGGGGACGTTGCTGTCCCTGCGTGTGTCTTTGCCGCCCCGGTCAAGCGCAGCGTTACGATCGCCGGTCATCAGACCGCAATCAGCCTTGAACCGATATTCTGGGAGGCTCTTCGCGCGCATGCGGAGCGACAGGGCCTGCCCGTGAATGCGCTGATCGCTCGCATCGATGCAGCGCGCTTGGCTGCGAATGCTCCCCCTAATCTTGCGAGCGCGGTTCGGTGCTGGCTATATGCCGTCGCCGCAAAAGGTAAGAATGTTTCGCAATAGCGTTGACTTTGCGAACGGCTATCAATAGCAGAACCCCGTAAGCATTCAGGAAGGGGTTTCTGTTCATGTCCAGTTCCAAGTCCTCGACGTCGTTTCTTGCGCTTAGCTGCGTTGGCGCCTTCGCTTTCGCAGCTGGTGCGCATGGTCAGGAAGCGACGCAAACGCCTCGTCTGGGCGGTATGACCGTTACGGACACGGCGATCGATGAGTCGGAAGTGAAGGTCAACAAGGCGGAGTCCCCCAAATATGTGCGGCCCCTGCTGGACACGCCGCAGACGATTACCATCATCGGCAACCAGACAATCTCGAAGCAGAATCTTCTGACGCTGCGTGACGTGCTTTCGACCGTGCCGGGTATCACCTTCGGAGCAGGCGAAGGCGGCGGCGGCTACGGCGACAGCATCAACCTGCGTGGGCAGAGCGCCAATACCGACATCACGGTCGATGGCGTGCGGGATAGCGCTCAGTATAGCCGCACCGATCCGTTCAATCTGGAACAGATCGAAGTCATCAACGGCGCCAATTCCGTTTTTGGCGGTTCGGGCGCGATCGGCGGAACAATCAATCTGGTGACCAAACGCCCGAAGGAGGATGACGAGACGCTGATCCAGGCCGGGGCCGGCACCTCGGACTATTATCGCGCGACGATCGACAGCAATATGCGTCTCTCCGATCAACTCGCCGTGCGCCTGAACGCCATGTACCACGAAAATGACGTGCCCGGACGCGATGTCGACCGCTACAAGCGGTGGGGTGTGGCGCCTTCGGTGAAGTTTGGCATCGGTGGCCCGACGTCGATGACGTTGCTCTATGTGCATCAGGCGGACAAGAATACGCCGCTTTACGGCGTGCCCTATTACAAGAACGGCGTTTATGACGGTCCCCTGCCCGGGGTGCCTTACAGCGGTTACTTTGGCTACAGGAACATCGACCGTCAGGACCAGACCGTTGACCAACTGACGGCGATCTTTGAGCACAGGTTCAGCGACCACCTGTCGGTCCGCAACCTTTCCCGCTGGCAGCGGGTGGAACAGGACCTTGTCGTCGATCCGCCGCAGGCGACCGGCACAGGCGAATTCTGCCTTGCCAATGGTCTCAACCAGCTTGGCGTCGCCTGCGCAGCGGGGCACACACCGGGCCTCTATTATCCCAGTGGGCCGCGTGGCAATTTCCGCTATTCGGAAAACCAGGCACTCTACAATCAGCTCGACTTCACCTTCAACATCCCGGGCGGGCATACGTTGGTGCTGGGCACGTCGGCGATGCAGGAGGATTATAATCTCGACAGCGGCAACCTGTTGCGCACGGCGACCGGTTCCTTGCCAAACCCCGTGCTCGATCCGATCAACATCGCCAGTCCCAACGGCATCTACACCGGCCCCCTCAACGAGATCCGCACCGCCCATCAGGATGGGGACCTGTTCAATGTCGCTGCCTATGCCTTTGCGGGGGTGAAGATCTTCGACCAGCTCGAATTCAATGGCGGCGTCCGCTATGAGCATAATCGGGCGAAGTTCCGCGCCGACACGATTGCCACCCCGGCTGTGGGCGGCACCTACACCCCGGGTGTGAACCAGGTTTCGAAGGACAATCTCTTCTCCTATCGGATTGGGCTGGTCTACAAGCCGGTGGAGAATGCAAGCTTCTATGTCGCCTATGCAAACTCGAAGAACCCCACCAGCACCACGGTGCGGTCGGGCTGCGGATTGGCGGCGGCTACGACCCTCAATGTCGATCCGTGCGACCTCTCGCCGGAAGAGGCGCGCAACTACGAGATTGGTGGCAAGGTTGATCTGTTTGATCGTAAGCTGCTGCTGACCGCCGCCCTGTTCCGCAATGAACGGACCAATTACCGCGTTACCGCCAATGACCCGTTCGTCGGCAGCCTGCCGGTGGGTGATGGGCGCAACCGTGTCGACGGTCTGGTGCTTGGCGCATCCGGCAACATCACGCCCGAATGGACCATCTTCGCCAACTACACCTATTTAAAGAGCAAGGTTTTGCAGAGTATCACTGACGAATGCCTTGCCAATCCGGGTCAAACCAGCGTGATCGGGGGTACGGCCTATACGTGCCCCACTTCGGACCCTCAGGCCGGCAATCCGCTGATCAACACACCCAAGCATTCGGGCAGTCTGTTCACTACCTACATGCTGCCCTTCGGCCTGCAGGTCGGCTATGGTCTCACCTATCAGAGCAGCTTCTACCTCAACAACGCTCGGACGACGCCGACAACGGTGCTTTATAAGTCCGACGCCTACACGACGCATCGGGCTTTTCTGTCCTATGCATTCGCGGACAATCTGACGGCGCAGCTCAATGTCCAGAACTTCACCAACAAGAAATATTATACCAACATCCGGAATAACGGCTGGGCCAATCCGGGCGAAGGGCGGTCCTGGGTCCTGACGCTGGGCTACAAGCTCTGATCAGCCTTAATCCTCGGCATTCGTCCCATGCCGGGGAGACGGGTGAGCGGCGCTACCATCCTCCTCGGGCCGCCGCTCATCCGACCCTAATGAATTAAATTGCAATTGTATCGCATTAGAAGTCGCGCTATGGCGGCGCGAAGGCGCTAAGCCGGGAAAGGGATTGTGCATGCTTCATGCAGCAGAGCAGGCCAGGGACCAGGATATCGGCATCCTTTCCGCCCCTTGCGCTCAGCCTCCCATTGTCCGACCCGTTCCTTCTACCACCACCGCAGGCTCGGCCCCCGTGGCAAGATACGGCGCCCGCCGGTCACCCAACTGGCTGATCATTGGCCTCATTTTGATCGCTCACGCCGTGGTGATCGCCGCTATCCTCCATGTTCGGCACCAGGCCCAGCGGCGGGTGGAAGCGCGCCTTTCAGTGGTCAATCTGACGCCGCCTTCCGCGCCGTCCGCAGCAGATACGCCATCACCGCCACCCACCGCGCCGAAGGTCGCCGCGCCCACGCCGGTCGTGCAAGTGCCGGTCGCTGCAGTGGCACAGGTCGCGGTTGCGCCGGCCCCTGCGCCCGCGGCTTTCAGCCCGCCCCCTGTCGCTGCGCCGGCATCCGTAGCTGCGGCGCCGGCTCCGCCGAGCGTCATGCCAGGCGGCGATCTGAGCGCCCAGATGGTATCCGGCAAGCCGCCGCGCTACCCGATTGAAAGCCGCCGCAAGCGGGAGCAGGGGACGGTTGTGCTGGCGCTCACACTGGGCTTGGACGGTGCGGTTGAAAGCCTGACAATAGCCCGCAGCAGCGGCTTTTCGCGACTGGATGACGCGGCGCGCGATGCGGTGCGCAAGTGGCGTTGGCGACCGATGATCCAGCAAGGCCAGCCGGTGAAGGTGAAGGGGGTGGTCGAAATTCCCTTCGTCCTTCAGGGCAGCGCAACCTGAGGCGCCTTAACCCGCTTTTGCTGCGGCCTGGAGAGATATGAGACATGCTGACTGTCATTCCCGATCTGCTGCAGTCCGATGATGTGGCGGCGATCCGTTCGCTCATCGAAACGGCGGAATGGGTCGACGGGAATGTGACCTCGGGCCACCAGTCGGCCCTTGCCAAGCGCAACCTGCAACTGCCCGAGGATTCGTCAGAGGCGTGTGACGCTGGGCAGATGATCCTCGATGCGCTGGGCAAATCGCCGCTGTTCATTGCCGCCGCGCTGCCGCTCAAGGTTTTCCCGCCGCTGTTCAACAGTTATGCGGGGGGGCAATCCTTCGGCATCCATGTCGACAATGCGGTGCGGATTCAGGCGGGGACGGGCTTTCGCGTGCGATCGGACCTGTCTGTCACCCTGTTCCTTGAGGACCCTGCTCAATATGAGGGGGGAGAGTTGACGATAGAGACGCAGTTCGGGGTGCAGCAGGTGAAGCTGCCCGCTGGGCACGCGGTACTCTACCCGTCTTCTTCGTTGCACAGGGTGGAGCCAGTGACGAGGGGGCGGCGGCTGGCGAGCTTCTTCTGGTTGCAGTCGATGGTTCGGGACGATGGCGCGCGGCAGATGTTGTTCGACCTCGACAGCAGCATCCAGGCGCTGGCGACGGAGTTGGGCCACGATCATGGCCAGGTCATCCGGCTGACCGGAGTATATCATAATCTGCTCAGGCGCTGGGCTGAGGCCTGAGCGGCTGCGGCTTCACTCCAGCATCTCCACCAGAGCAGGCGTCATATATTCGCGAACGCCATCCTCGGTACGAAGGATGAGGCGAGCGGCGAGACCATGGCGGGTGGCGAGAGCCATTCCCTGATCATGCCCCAATATGGTGATGGCGGTGGCCCAGGCGTCGGCCAGCATCGCGCTGTCGTGGAGGACGGTGACTCCGGCGACCCCGTTGCCGACCGGCTGGCGGGTGCGCGGATCGATGCTGTGCGAGAGGCGCCGGTTCCCTTCCTGACGATAGTGGCGATAATCGCCCGAGCTCGCGACCGAGAGGTTGCAGAGCGCGACGCGGAGCGTCGGTACGGAGAGGCCGGGCGGCGACTCTGCGTCCACCCACCAGGGCTGGCCATCGGGACGGATGCCTTGGCCCCGCAGTTCGCCGCCGATCTCTACGAGAAAATCGCGGACTCCCAAGTCATGGAGTGCCTGCGCGACGCCATCGACGGCAAAGCCCTTCGCGATCCCGGAAAAGTCCAAGGTGACGTCCGCGACGCGGCGTGCTTTGCGTTTCCCCGTCTCGATCGCGGTCCAGGGGGCCGGGTGGCTCGGCACGACGCTGTCGCCTGTGAGGCCCGAAGGGCCGAATCCCCACCGTTCGACGAGGCGACCCACTGCCGGGTCAAAGGCGCCATCGGAAAGGCGCGCCATGGTCAGGCCCGCTTCCAGCACCATCACCATCTCACTGGGAAGGGCGGTCCATTGGCCGACAGGGGCGGTGTTGAAGCGGCTGATGTCGGAATCTGCCTCCCAATTGCTCATCTGGGCGATGACGCGGTCGAGCACGGTCTTGATGGCGGGCTCGCAGCCGGGGGGCGCGTCGACGATGCGCGCTGACCAACTGGTGCCCATGGTCCGGCCGCCAAAGTTGCTGATCGTCCCCGCCTGTCGTTGCCGCCCGGAGAAGAGACCGGGCGGCAGATCGGCGGGAACGGCGACGCGCAAGCCGGTCAGGGGGCGAGCACTTCCAGTGTGGTGACATAGGAGGCGCGGCGCTGCGGCGGGCCAGCGGGGCGCGGGGGCTGCGGGGCAGCACCGCTACCAGCGCCACCCATGCCGGCTACCCCATCGCCGCCTTCGCGACCGCCGCCGACGCTGGCGTTCAGCCAGTACATGCCCGGCTGCGGCCAGGTCACCGTCAGCTTGCCTTCCTTGTCAGCGGTCAGATCCTGCTGCCCCAGCGTATCGCGATAGCGACCGCCGCCGGGGATGATCGTGACCTTGAGATTCGAAGCGGGTTGGCCGTCGAGGAGAAAGCGGAAGGTCGCTGCCTCGCCTGAGACGAGATCGTTGGGATGGGTGACCGGCATCATTTCGATGCCGACGCCGGTTGGCTTGAAGATTGTCGTCGTGGGCGCGCCCAGCGTCAGGAAGGTTTCGTTGCGGCTGGATGCCTCGGCGGTCTGCACATCGGTAGCGCCCGCAGGAATCGCGGCGGCGAGCGTTTCTTTCGTGGTGCCGCGCGGCAGACGCTTCACCTCGCCATTCAGCGTGTAGCTGCCCATAACCATGGTCGAAACATTGGCAATGCGATAGGTGCCCGGCTGGGTGAGATGCACGTCGAAGGTGGAGCGGCATTTGCCGGTGGCGGCGTTCTCGATCTTCCCGGTTGAGCCGTCCGGCTGCGTCACGGCGATATTGTCGGTCCGCATCGGCATATGGTCGAAATAGAAGAGATCGTTGGAGACCGCCGCGTCCACGGTAACCCAGTTGTCGGTCCCCGACAGGCTGGTCGAAGAGGGGAGCATCCACTGGCGGTGCGCCTGCGCCGCGCTGGTGAGCATCAGGGCGGCGAGCGCCCCCGCGATCATCAATCTGGTCTTCATTCGATAATCCTCCCCTTATTTGCCGAAGCCGAGGCTGATCGCCCCCAGTTCGCTGTTGCCTTTCGCGCGCACGACGGCGCCGGGTCTGGGCGGCCAGCTGAAGGGCAGGCGGATGACTTCCCGTCCGCCGACTTCGCGAGCGGCTTCCACCAGCAGCGTGTAGTTGCCGGCATCAAGCTGGCCTAGCGGACCCTTGCCGGTCGTGAAGGCGATCTTCTGTTGCCCGGGCGGGCGGGTCGCGCCGGTGATACCGTCGGCGGGGAAGCTCATGCTGCGGCCCGAGGCGCGCCACCATTGGCGCACGTCGCGCAGCCATTTGGTGCCTTCGCCCTTGGCCTTGTCGACATCGTACCAGACCGACAGGGTGCGGGGCGCCGCGCCCTCCTTTTCCAGCCAGATGGCGACATAGGGGCGATGATATTCCGCGACTGGCAGGCGCGGGATGGTGACATTGACTGTCAGTGTTTCGGCGGTGGCGGGCATGGCCGCGGCGATCGCCGCGCTGCCGAGGATGAGTTTATAGCCGCTGTGCATGACGCTGCTGTCCCCTAATGCATGAACGAAATGGCGAGAAGCGCGGGAATCGCGAGGCCGGCCGCCACCAGGGGCCAGGTGCTGGGCCGCTTTTTGGCGTGGAGATAGAGCAGGAGCAGTCCGGTCAGCGCGAACAGGAAGCAGGCGACGGCGAAGATGTCGATGAACCATTTCCACGTGGCGCCGGTATTGCGGCCCTTGTGCAGGTCGTTGAGGTAGCTGATCCAGCCGCGGCGGGTGCTCTCGCTGGTCACCTGGCCGGTCTGCCGGTCGATCGCGACCCAGCCGTCGCCACCGGGGCGGGGCAGGGCGAGATAGATTTCATCGGCCGACCATTCGGCCTGCCCGGCAGCGGGAAGCCCGACCGCCTTGCCCACCCAGTCGGCGATCGCCGGGGGCAGGGGCTTTTTCGCGTCGGGAGCGCTGTCGGGTGCGACCTGCTTCAACAAGGCAGGCGGCAGGGTGGCGGCCTTTTCCACTGTCCGTGGCGACCCCTCGACGTCGGCGGCGTGGTTGAGCGTGATGCCGGTGAAGGCGAACAGCAGCAGGCCGATGAGGCTGATCGCGCTGCTGACCCAATGCCAGGTGTGAAGCTGTTTCAGCCAGAAGGCCCTGGGGCTTTTCTTGCCGAGCGGTCGGGATCGGACGGGCGCGTGCATGGAAGAGTGGACGGGTCCTGAGCGAAGAGTTGGGAGCAGATAACGCGAACGACTCGCAATTGCAAACAGGGTCGTGCGGAAATTTGTATCAAATTGTATGCCTCGCGCAGTTCGCCGCGCCTGTTAAGGACTCGCTATTGACGGCGGGCCACATCCTAACTAGCCGCCGTTGGTCGGACGCCGGCGAGGGCGAAACCCCGCCTGCTCTCCGAACAGGGGTGATGGGTCGCAAGCAAAGGGACTAAAACATGCTGCTGCCGGGCATCGCCGCAGGATTGATGATGATGGGGACGCAGGCGGTGGCGGTCGTTCCGCCGCAACCACAGTCGCCCCCCGTGGTTGACGCGGCCAGCGCGGCGAAGGCGCTGCAACAGGGTCCCGCTGCCAATCCCACCCCGCCTGCGTCCGAGGTTCCGGCGCCGGCGACCGCCCCGGCCGAGCAAGGTCAGGACATCGTGGTGACGGGCGAAGGCCGGGCGCCCCCCGGCGATCCGCTGGAGCATCTCAACGCCAAGAGCTTCCAGGCGGTTCAGTCCGTCGACAAGGCCGTGGTGGAACCAGTCGCCAAGGCCTACAACAAGGGGCTGCCCAAGCCGGTGCGAAAGGGCTTCCGCAACTTCTTCAACAACCTGCAGGAGCCGGTGGTCTTTGCAGCCTATCTGCTGCAGCTGAAACCGGGCAAGGCGATCGAAACGGCCGGGCGATTTTCGATCAACACGACGCTGGGCCTGGCAGGCCTGTTCGACGTCGCCAAGCGCAAGCCCTTCTTCCTGCCCTATCGCCCCAATGGCTTGGCCAATGTGCTGGGCTATTATGGCGTGGGCGCGGGCCCCTATATGTATCTGCCGATCGTCGGGCCAACGACGTTGCGGGACATCATCGGCGATACGATCGACAAGATGATCGTGCCCCTCGCGCTGGGCAAGCCGTTCAACGAACCGGCCTATGTGATCCCGGCGACGATCCTCAACCAGCTGGGCGAGCGCGCCGCCTTTGACGACACGGTGCAGCAGATCCGCAAGTCCGACGACCCCTATGCCACCTATCGCGACCTGTATCTGAAGCAGCGCAAGGCCGAGATTGAGGCACTGCACGGACGTCGTCCGGAGGAGCCGGTGACGCCTGTCTATGGTCCTGACATGGGCAAGGTTCCGGTCAGGATCGCGCCCGACGAGGGGCACTGACGCGGCCCTGCCACCAGTTGCACCGCCCCGGATGCCCAGTCATTTTGTGCCGCCTTTTCCAGGTCGGCAGATGAGTCCGTCTGCCTGGAAAACGCCCTAGCGCCCTAGCGCCCTAGCGCCCCAGCAGCCCGCGCGCCTGACCGGCGATTTCCGCCAGCATGGCGACATTGGGTAGTGCCGCTGCCTTGGCGCGCTGGACAAGCGAACGGAACTGGTGGATCCGGGGCGCCTTGGCCTCCAGCCACTGGTCGACGTGGGCGGCGACATCCCTGTCCTTGCCCTGCGCCAGGAAATCCAGCCGCACCTGCTGCATGTCGCGCGCAACGCCGGATATCAGCAGCCGCTCCCAGGGGTCCGAAGGCGTCATGCGCGCCGCTGTGGATTGAACCCAATCTATGCCGACCGCTTCGCCCAGATGGGTGAATGCGTGCGTCAGCGCGATTTCGTCCAGCTTCAGCCGCGTCGCCAGTTCGGCGATGCCGACCGCGCCATCCAGCTTGAACAGGCCGGCTGTGCGCCGCACCAGTTTTTCAGGCGCGCCGAGTGCCAGGAGGCGGTCAGCGACCGCCTGGGTGCGTCGCAGGGCTTCGCTGGTCAGCAGCTCGTCGACATGGGCTGCAAGCTTGCCGACGCCCGGCGCCAGCATCGCATGGCCCGCGCCTGGCAGCGTGCCGGCCGGAAGGCTGCGCAAGATGTCGGCGATTTGCGCGCGCATGCCGCTGGCGATGTCGCCAAACAGCGCAAGGCGCGCGGCTTCCGACATCTCTGCCGCGTCGATATCCGCCCATAGCGCGTCGATATGGTAGAGCCGCTCCGCGATCAGGAAGGCGCTGGCAAGATCAGCGAGCGAGCAGCCTTCCTCCTCCGCCAGTTCGAACGGGTGGATGAGGCCCAGGCGGTTGACGATGCGGTTCGCGACCTTCGTCGCGATGATCTCGCGCGCGAGCGTGTGGGCCGCGATCGCGTCGCCTTCCTTCTTGCGCATCGCGGGCGGAAAGGCGGCGGCGAGTTCGGCGCCCATGCTGGGGTCGGTGGCAAGATTGCCATGTTCGGTCGCGTCTTGCAGCGCCAGCTTGGCAGTCGACAGCAGCACGGCGAGTTCGGGGCGGGTGAGGCCCTGTCCATCCTGCGCCCGCCGCAGCAACTGGTCGTTGGCGGCGAGCCCTTCCACCTGCCGGTCGAGCCGGCCGCTTTCCTCGAAGGTTTCGATGAGCCGGACATAGCTTGCCAGTTCAGCCGGGCCGCCCGCTTCCGCGATGGAGAGGCCAAGCGCCTGCAGGCGGTTGTCCTCCAGGACGATGTCGGCCACCGCGTCGGTCATGCTGACCAGCAGCGTGTTGCGTGCCGCCAACGTCAGACGGCCTTCGGCCATTTCCTGGTTGAGGGCGATCTTGATGTTGACCTCATTATCCGAACAGTCGACGCCAGCCGAATTGTCGATGAAGTCGGTATTGATCCGTCCGCCACGCAGCGAGAAGGCGATGCGCCCCGCCTGGGTGACGCCCAGATTCGCGCCTTCGCCCACGACCTTGACGCGCAGATCCTCTGCATTGACGCGCAGGCGATCGTTCGCGGGATCGCCCACCTCCGTCTGGCTTTGCGCCGCCGCCTTCACATAGGTGCCGATGCCGCCGAACCAGAGCAGATCGGCCTGGCTTTTGAGGATCGCGGAGATGAGGGCGGCCGGTTCCATCTGGCTGACGCCGGCGCCCAGCATCGCCTGGACCTGGGGGCTGAGCGGAATGGTCTTGAGCGTGCGGGGGAAGACGCCGCCGCCGCGCGAGATCAGCGCCTTGTCATAATCGTCCCAGCTGGAACGGGGGAGCTGGAACAGACGATTACGCTCTTCCCAGGATTTGGCCGGGTCGGGATCCGGATCAAGGAAGATGTGCCGGTGGTCGAAGGCGGCGACGAGCTTGATCGCCTTGCTCAAAAGCATGCCGTTGCCGAACACATCGCCCGACATGTCGCCGCAGCCGATGACCCGGATCGGCTCGCTCTGCACGTCGACGCCCATTTCAGCGAAATGGCGCCGCACGCTGATCCAGGCGCCGCGTGCGGTGATGCCCATGGCCTTGTGGTCATAGCCGTTGGACCCGCCGCTCGCGAAGGCATCGCCGAGCCAGAAACCCCGCTCCAGCGCGATGGCGTTGGCGATATCGCTGAAAGTTGCCGTGCCTTTGTCAGCGGCGACGACGAAATAGGGATCGTCGCCGTCCCGGATCACCACGGACGCGGGATGCCTGACCTTGCCCTTGACGATATTGTCGGTGACCGACAGCAGGGCGCGGATGAAGATGCGATAGCTTTCGGTGCCTTCCGCCAGCCAGGCGTCGCGGTCGACCTGAGGGTTGGGGAGCTGCTTGGGATAGAAGCCGCCCTTCGCTCCGGTCGGCACGATGACGGCGTTCTTGACGCGCTGCGCCTTCATGAGGCCAAGGATTTCCGTGCGGAAATCATCGCGACGGTCGGACCAGCGCAGCCCGCCGCGAGCCACCGGCCCGGCGCGCAGATGGATGCCCTCAACCCGTGGCGAATAGACCCAGATCTCGCGCCAGGGCAGGGGCGCGGGCAGGCCGGGTATCTGCGCGCTGTCGAGCTTGAAGGCGAGCGCTTCGGTCGCGGCATCGGTGAAGAAGTTGGTACGCAACGTTCCGGTGACGACGGCGAGCAGCAGGCGCAGCACCCGATCCTCGTCAATCGCGCTGACCTTTTCGAGGCCGGCGTCGATCGCGGCCTGCGCTTGCGCCGCCCCGGCCTCGCGGTCTTTGGCTGCGGGATCGTGCAGCGCCTCGAAAAGCGCGACCAGCTGCCGGGCGATATCCTGTTCGCGCCGAAGCGTTTCGGCGAATGTGGCCAGGCCGTAGGAAATGCCGGTCTGGCGCAGGTAGCGGAACATCGCGCGGAGCAGCACCACCGCGCGAGGGACGAGGCCCGCGGTCACGATAAGTTCATTGAACCGGTCGTCTTCCGCGCGGCCTTCCAGCACTTGCGCGATCGCTTCGGTAACGACCGAGGCGCGGGCGATGACGGCTTCGGCATCGCCCCCCGCAGGCAGTTCCAGCACGAAACGCTGCACATGGCCTTGCGCGCCGCCGTCGATCGCCGTTGTCATCTCGTCGATCACCCGGAAGCCGAAATTTTCGAACGCGGGGACGACCTCCGACAGGGCGATGGCGTCCTGGCTGTAGAGCTTGAGCCGCAGCTGTTCGGGCGTGTCTTCGCCGTTGCGATAGATGCGGATCGACTTGTCGTCGGGGCCGGTCAGGCCATGCAGAAGCCGGATGTCGATGGCGGCCTCCGCCGGCCCGGCGCCATTGCGATAGCCGATGGGGAAGCCGGGCGCGTAGCGCTGCGCGAGCGCGGCGGCGCGGCCGGGTTCCTCGGTTTCGGCGAGCGCTTCCTCGACGGCGGGGAGCCAGCCGCGCACCATCTGCTTGAGCTGCCGGTCGAGCGGGGCTTCGTCGGGCACCACGCCGCCTTCGCGCAGGTCCAGCGTGATGCGCAGCAGCGCCAGGCCGCTTTCCTCCAGCGCGATCGACCAGCTGAGCACCGGGGCGTTGGCGGCCTGGCCCAGCATGTCCTGTACCTGTATGCGCCGCGCAGTCGTCAGTTCCTCGCGCGGCAGCCAGGCGAAGGCATAGAGATGGCGCGCCAGCGCGCTGGTCCCGAGGGCCAGCTTGGGGCGGGGCCGGTCAGCCAGCGACATGAAGGTCAGCGCCAGCCTTTCGAGCGTGTCATGATCGAAACCGATCAATATGTCGTGGGGCAGGGCCGTCAGCGCGTGGGCCAGGACCTTGCCGGCGTGGCCACCGGGATCGAAGCCGAACTTGTCCATCAGCGCCGAGAGCGCCGAACGCAGCAGCGGCACCTTGTCGGGACTGGCCGCGAGCGCGGCGCTGGTCCACATGCCGGCGTGGATGGACAGGGCCACCACCTGCGCGCCCTTGCGGACCGCCACGATGACGAGGTCCAGCAGCACCGGCCGGTGGACGCGCGACAGGCGGTTGGACTTGATGATCAGCGGATTGCGCTTGCCTTCCTCGAACCAGGCGAAGGCCGCCTCCAGCGACGCAGGCGCCAGCAGCGGTGCGTCCTCCAGGCTGCACAGGCCCAGCCGCGCATCCGCCTTGCCGTCGCGACGGCGGCGCTCATGCCCGATCTGGGTGAAGTGGCGGGCAAGGAACCAGCGCAGCAGCGCGGCGCCCTCGCCATCGGGAATGATGTCCGCATCGTGCGCCATGGCATCGCGCATCCGGAGCCAGTCGGACACGGCGGCCCGCACGTCGGCCAGCGTCTGGCGGA
Source organism: Sphingobium mellinum (assembly GCF_037860795.1). Taxonomy (NCBI): domain Bacteria; kingdom Pseudomonadati; phylum Pseudomonadota; class Alphaproteobacteria; order Sphingomonadales; family Sphingobiaceae; genus Sphingobium; species Sphingobium mellinum. The sequence continues at coordinate 108,331 of NZ_JBANRK010000008.1, forward strand.
GCGCCCTTTCCAGCGCGCGCCGGCCCTTGGCATCGGCGCGGTCCGCTTCGATATAGATCATCGATTCGCGGCGGGCGCCGGGCGCGTCATCGGCCAGAATCGCGAGCAGATCGGCATTGTCGGCGCGATCGACGGAAAGGACCGGGTGGAGCAGGCGGTGGATGGTGATATCGACGCCCGCCAGGGTGTTGGCGATCGAATCCACCAGGAAGGGCATGTCGTCATTGACGAGCGCGATCCGCATGAAGCGGCCGGTTGCCCCTTCGCCCAGCGTGTCGATGGCGATGGCGACATGCCCCGGCTTGCGGGACTGGGCCGTGCGTCCCAGGAAAGCGGCGGCGGCCGAGGCGGCGTCATGATCGAAGCCCTCGCTCTCGCCGGGCAGGGCGCCGCGCGCCAGCGCCGCCTCAAGCGCCTCCCGGATCGAAATGTCGACGCGATTGCTCTTCGATTCAGCCAGTGTCGTCATGCGCAACCTCTTCCCAGGCGGACTTTTGTCCGCTTTTCCCTGAACGGAGAAGACGCTGGGCGGCCGCCAGGCGACTCCTCGGGCTTATCCGATCTTATGCGCTCGCGGCTGACAAGTCTCAACGGGCAGTTGAAACAAAATTACGGCCTGTTGAAATATAGGTGCAGCGCAACGAGGGGCAGTCGAAGATGTCGTACCAGCCGCGCGCGACCAATGATCCCGTTCTGCCGCCTTGTCGCAGTCTTTCGTGCCGGTGGGGTGAAAGCGAGGTCAGCCGGCGGCCGCGACGATCACCCGCTGTCCAAGATCCGAGCTGTCGGGCAGCGCGCCTACGATGGCGAGCGTCCCATCCGCTTCGCGCCGGGCGACGACTACGGCCAGACCATCCTCGTCAGTCGGGATGGCGGCCGGATCGAGCGCCGTTGCGGCTTTCATCGCCACGCGCGCGGCCTGGCGGGGATCGGGGCGGGCCGGGGCATTGGCGCGGCGCTGGCTGCGCTCATCCCGAATCAGCGCCTTGAGACCTCCTTCGTAGCGGGCGAGATAATCGCCCAGCGTTCCGATGCCGAGCTGCGCCGCCTTGGCGTGTTCGAGCGCGGTCGCATATTCGGTGAGGCGCGTCTTGTCATAGGTCGTGCCGAAGACCAGCTTTACCACGGCGGTCAGCGGACTGCGCGCCTGCGCCTTGATCCCGGCGTCGGCCAGCATTTCGGCATAATCGTCGGGCGCCTGTTCCGTCATCAGGGCGAAATCATAGGCAAGGCCGATCGCATGATAAAGCGCGCCATGGGTGCGCGCCTCGCTGGTGCGCGCCTGTTCGGCGCCGTCCCGGGCGAGCGCCAGCCAGTCGGCGAGCGGCGCGTCGGCGGCGGGGCTTTCCATGCCGGACAGGTCGAGCGTGTCGTCGTCGGCGGCCGGGCCGTCGGCCCAGATCGGCGCTACCTGCCGGGGCGCCGGGACGCCGCGCAGGGCGGCGTCGACCTCGCGCCCAAGCTCGTCGGCCACGTCCTGGCTCGCCAGTTCTTTCCAGCTGATGACGCCGAAGACGAAGTCGATCGTCTCGCCATCAGACGAAAAGGGCATCAGGATGCCGCGATAGAGGACTTCCGCGCCGCGCTGGTTGACGAAGCCCGCCTCGAAGCCGATCGGCGCGGCATTGGCGATGATCTGCAGATAGTGGTCGGTCAGGCGAGACAGCAGCGATCGCGACGGCACGTCATTGATGAACCGGATGGTGCTTTCGACCTCGCACTCGCGACGCAGCGCGGTGCCCAGATAGACGACGGCAGGATTGTCCAGCCCGGTGCTGAAGTCGAGCAGGACGCTGTTGGGGCCGAAATCCTCCAGTTGATCGGGCGACAGGTCCTCGATCGAAGGGAGTGCGCGGTCGCCCAGAAGCGAGGCCCAATAATTATAGGCGCGCACCTGCATCCGCCGCTCATCGGAACCGATCGCGATCGGCGCGTCGAGCGCTGCGTCGTCGGCATAGTCGAAATCGTCCTGATCGTTGGCGATTTCCTGCCCTCGCAGAGTATCCATTCCGTCGGTCCCCGGCCCTGAAGAAAAGCTTTCCTGAGACTCGACCATGGCACGGGATGGTAAACATGCTGTAAAGAGCCGAAGCGCCAAATCGGGACGATCGCGGCTGGGCCCCGACAGGGGCGACCCGACGATCGCGAGGGAGAATGAATTGCCCGCTTGTCCTGCGTCCCAACCGCTGTTATCTGCGCGCTCCAATGCCGCTTTAGCTCAGTTGGTAGAGCACATCATTCGTAATGATGGGGTCACGTGTTCGAGTCACGTAAGCGGCACCATTACCCCCTCTGCCAGCATCCACATCAGGTTGAAAAAGCGGCAGAAATCTGCTAAAAATTCACTCTTTCTGGTCAGGTGCGTTTGTCGCCGTCCATGCCTGTCCGTTCCCCATTGGGGGTATCGGGAAGGGGTATGAGGCTAAAGCGTCAAACGCGATACCCCCAGGAAGCGGACGAGGCAGATGGGATGGTCGACGGATGGCGCTTTCAGACACGAGAATCAGGGGGCTGAAGCCTCAGGACAAGCCATACAAGGTTGCTGACGAGCGCGGCCTTTTCCTCCTGATCAGCCCAAATGGCAGCCGGCTATGGAGATTGAAATTTCGGATCGACGGGCTTGATGCACAAGGACGGTTCAAAAAGATCGAGAAGTTGCTCTCCCTTGGCGCCTACCCGGATGTCTCTCTCAAGAGAGCCCGCATATTGCGCGACGAGGCGCGGGAGGCGCATGCTGCTGGACTAGATCCGGCTCTCGAAAAACAGAAGGCGAAGGCTGCTGCCAGGATCAGTGCGGAGAATAGCTTTTCTAAAGTCGCGGAAATGCTTCTGGAAAAGCAGGAGCGCGAAGGGCTTGCGGAAGCGACGATCAAAAAGAGGCGCTGGTTCATTAAGCTCGTCTTTCCTGTGCTGGGGAAACGGCCCGTCTCTGAAATCCAGCCGATGGAGGTGCTGCTGGCCCTGCGGCCAATCGAGAAGAAGGGGCGGCACGAGAGCGCGAAACGTGCGCTGAACTTTATGGGGCAGGTATTTCGTTACGCAGTGGCATCTCAATTGGCGCCCGGCGATCCCACGCGCGATCTTCGTGGCGCGCTGACCATACCCCAGGTCAAGCATCACGCAGCCATTCTTGATCCCGAACGCGCGGGCGAGATGCTGCGCGCCATAGATGGATATGAGGGGCAGCCACTGACGCGCTGGGCCCTGCAGTTGTCGGCGCACCTTTTCGTTCGGCCGGGGGAACTCCGGAAAGCCGAATGGACAGAGATCGACGTGGTGAAGTCCGTATGGCGCATTCCGCCCGCAAAGATGAAGGGACGGGTCGAACATCAGGTGCCTCTGTCACGGCAGGCTTTGGCGATCCTAGCGGAGATCAGGAGTCTCACCGGGAGGGGGAAGTATGTTTTTCCTTCGATCAGAAGCGCAGCAAATCCAATGTCAGAAAATACCGTGAATGCGGGCCTGCGACGGCTGGGTTATTCAGGCGATGAGATGACGGCGCACGGTTTCCGTTCCATGGCGTCCACTCTCCTGAATGAGTGCGGGAAGTGGCATCCAGACGCCATCGAGCGGGCCTTGGCACACAAGGATCGGGATTCGGTTCGAGCGGCTTATGCTCGCGGGGCTTTCTGGAATGAACGTGTCGAAATGGCGCAATGGTGGAGCGATTATCTGGATCGGCTGAAGGACGAGCGGAAGGTGTTGCGCCCGGCGTTTGGTCAATGAGGGGGTAGGGGTAAGAGATGCCACCCTTTCTGCGATGGGCAGCGGATCGTAAGAAATGCGAAATTTCGACCCTTTGTTGCCGTTCAGCCCCCGATTTTCTGTTCCCAGGTGCGGCCAGTCTGCTTTTCCATTCTGGATGCCTAAGACTGGGCCGTCTTTTGCCTGTCCGGTTCAGGGCACAGGAACTGGTAAAGGGCTCCCCGCCACGCTGCCAGGAGCCTCCCAATTCCTAGCCTTCGCGGACATCACGTCAGTCATCGAAAGCTGTTGCGCGTTCACACCGGCTTATCGGCCCTTACTTGGGTCGATTTCAGAGGTATTCGTTAATCACCTGTTTCGTCGCGAGACCGCCAAGCGCGCAAAAAGCGCCTGATCGCGTCTGAATCCTCATCTTTCACCATCTCAACAGTCTCAAGCGATTCGAGACGGCCACGGAATGCGTCCCGATCGAGCAGGGTGTGGATCGCCTCAACCGAGGCGCGATCGCTGCGTTTTGCGACCATATCGCCGAGGCCGTTCAGGCCCATGCCCTGACCCCAGCTGTAGCGCGTGAACGCTTTCGCGAGGCGGGCGACGCCGTGGTCGTCGGCGAGTTGCCGAGCGGTCCAAGCTTGCACGGCTTTGCCGTCGTCCTGCTTGAAGTCACGCCATATATAGAGAAGCCGCCGCATCAGGGGTGCATAGAGGTCGGTCAGCGCCCGTTGCTCGCTGACGACGGCATCGAACAGTCGTTCATAAGCATCGTCGCGCTCGACTTGCAGGGCCTTGCGACGATCGGCGCCGCCACGGGCATCCTCGAGGCGGGTTTTTAGCGTCTGCAGCGCCCCGTTTTCGGTCGCGATCCGCTGCCCCAGTGCGGTGTATTGGTTGCGGATAACGGTGTCGGCACTGATGAGTTGTTCCAGCCTCGTCATTTCTGCGCGCAGCACGGCCACCGGAATTGTCGACAGGTCGGCGGTATCCGGAATCAGCGCGACGTTGGGAGCGCCTGGTACCGGGGGGATGCCGTTGATCTTAGCGATCTCGCCGTCAGCCCATGCAATGTAGCCGACCAAGGCCTTGTCGACGTCGCCCTTATAGATCAGCAGGAAATCGTCCCATTGCGTGTCATTGAGGAAGCTACCGGCGTGGCGGACTCGGGCTTCGCGCAGCAGTTCGGGCGCCCGGGTTGCCCGCGTGTTTCTCACTTCATACTGCATCGCAACGAATGTCCGTCGCTGCGTGCTGAAGGCCTGGACCTGAGAGCTTCGCTGTTGCGCGGCTGTGTTGAGCCGCATGGCGTTGCGCCTGCGCCTCGGTCCCCTTCACGACCAACTTGGCAAGATCGGCGTTATAGCCGGCGATCAGCCCCTCTTTCTGGTTGACCTGTGTCGTAAGCGTCGCGACGAGGGCCTCCTTCTCGAACTCGTCGGCAATGCGCTCGGAAATCGCTGCGATCGATTCAGCTTCGCGTTGGCGGGCCTGCTGAAAGCGTTGGGTCCGGTGCTCGCGCAACTCTGCAAAGTTAACGGCGCCGTCACGCTCGTCGTGCCGGTGAGCTTCAAAGACTACGCGCTCGATCTCGCGTATGAGCCCTTCGGAGGCACCCTTCGATGAGCAAAGATCTTCGACAAACTGCTGCGACAGATAGCGCGCGCGTGGAAATGACAATGGGCCATTGGCGTCGCGGCCATCAAGGCGGCGATTTGTCTCTGTGCCGCCGCCCCAGGTCAATTTGACTTGCCCGTTGCCGAGGAGCGAACGCGCACGCACAAGAAAGGAGGGGCTCACATCCTGATCCGCAGCCCAGCCCTGCGGTGGAATGGCGTCGCAGCCGGCGGCGATCATGTCCGCGAGTGCGGTCTTACCCGAGCCGCGGGCGCTCCAATGGCCGCTTATGGGAAAGCGGAACTGGGAGTTAATGGCTGACATTGGCGCAGAGCCGACGCGATATAGGTCCTGGCTCCTCGCGAGGGTAAGGAGCCAGGCAATCTCAGATTTCTGTGCCCTCTGCCAAAGTCAGAGCGTCCTCGACATCCACACCCAGGTATCTCACTGTGCTTTCAATCTTCGTGTGCCCGAGCAGGATCTGGACGGCCCGGAGATTTCCGGTCGCCTTGTAGATGATCGATGCCTTTGTCCGCCGGAGAGAGTGGGTGCCATAATCTTCACTGGGTAAGCCAATTCCCTTTACCCACTCATCGACAAGGCGGGCATATTGCCGTGTGCTGATGTGGGCCGCGTGGTCGGTGCGGCTGGGGAAGGCGTAGTCCTCTAGGGATCCACCCCGGAATTCGAGCCACTTGAGGAGGCTGGCGCGAGCATCGTCCATCAGCTCAAACTGAACTGGCCTTCCGGTCTTGCTGAACCACGGTGGCTCGCGTTCGAATTTTCCTATCACAAACAATGTCGCTGATTCTGATCTTCACTAGGTCGCAGCCGCGCAGCTTGCTATCGATGGCGAGATCAAAGAGGGCCCTATCCCGAATGCGTCCATGCTGGTCGAGGAAGAAACGGACCGCCCAGATCTGACGGGGTTTGAGCGCGCGCTTCGCCCCCACCTTGCGTCCGGCGTTCCAAGATACTCGCTCGCGAGCGGCGGGATCAAATTCTGACAATCCCATGACACGTCTCCTAAGGCCATGATGGCCACGGGAAGAACGCTTCAGAGTAGGCCGACCCTTTTCCGTCGCTCAGCCTCCGATTTTCGATCTTCAGGTGCGGACCGACCGCTATCCCGTTCTGGATATCCAAGATGGCCGATTCCGGAATGACGGGTTGCGGATTAGCTAGGGCAAATTTCGTCATCACCCTCATGTCCCAGTTCTTCCCGACTACGGGCTGGGCATTAGCCGCAATACTGGATCGGACACGATCCGCAATTCACCAAGCGGCAGGCCGGAACCCGATTGCATCAATCGTCGTCATCATCATCGTCATGGTGGTGACGCCAATGCCGGTCGTAGCCGCGATCCCAGCGCCTGTCATAATAACGCGGATAGCTGTCATAATAATAGTAATTATATGACCGGTAATGCGGGTGATAATATCGTTCGCGATAATAATCATCCTCGTAATAATAACGCGGCCTATCCGACGCGATGGCCGCGCCGAGCGCCAGGCCAACAATTCCTGCGCTCAAGGCAAGCGCCGCGTCATTGTCATAATGACGCGAATAATAACGATAATGGTCGCGTGCCTCGGCAGGCGTGGCACTGATCGGCATGGACGCCGCCAGCGCCAGGCCCACGGCCGCATTACGGAGGATTTTCATATCCTGCCTCCTATTCTTTCGCCCTGTCTGCACCCGGCGGATGGGACAGGCTGTCATTCAAGCACAGATGCGCTGAACTCGATCTGAACCCAGCTTCCACCCTGGCGACCTTCAAAAGGGGCGCGAAGACCAACCGGTTCCACGCCCCAGATCCTCCCGCCGCAGGAGGGAACTCAATTCATGGCCTCCGCATTATGCGGGTCAGCAGCCGGAATTGCGCTCGACTTCGCGGCCCAGCAACGCGCCTGCGCCCGCTCCGATGATGGTCCCCGGTGCCCGGTCGCCATAGCGATCGACCGAGCGTCCGAGCAGCGCACCCGCCGCGCCGCCCAGCATCAGGCCTGTGGTACCACTGCCGCCACAGCGGTCGCGCCGCTCGCGATAATGGTAGCGCCGCGGTTCGACATAGCGCGGGCGAGCATAGTCCCGTTCCTCATAATAGCTGCGGCGGTAACGGGGACGATCATCGTCATCATCGTCGTCGCCGCCATCATGATATTCTTCATATTTATACCAGCTCCCCCTGCTGTCATGAGCATGGGCCAGAGAGGGAAGCCCGGCCAGCACCGAAGCGGCCAGGGACAGGGCCAACAGGGGTTTGCGCATCAAAATTCACCTCCTCCGCAGACGGTCTCGTCTCCACAGGCAGGGCTATTGCAACGCATCGTTGGCGCATCCCTGAACAGGGTGGTCAGCAATCGTTCAGCAAAGGATCGCGTTCACAGGTTTTTCCGTCGAATTTACCTGCGCTTGCCGCGCCGTGCGGTAAGGCCGTTCAGATAGTGCCAGACGAACGCGGCCGGGAGGGCCAGTCCGATGATCCAATGGTTGAGACTGGTCCATGCCCGGAAACTCTCGTCTCCGGCATAGTAGAGCAGATAGCCGCTTGCGATGAGCGCGCTAAGCAGGGTGCAAAGGACTAATCCCGCGACACGCTGATGCGTATGGGACCAGCCTTTGGGGATGTGGGCGACGAACATGCCGCCGATACCGAGCAGGGCCGGGATGAGGAACAACCCGTGGATCTTCATCATCCAGGGCTCAAGCGGATTTGTTTCGGGACCGAACTCGCCCTGTTGCTGTCCATAATAATGGAGCAGCAGCCAGGCGCTTCCGCTCAACCACAGGCCCAGACCGCTGAGGCTCAACAGCCAAATCTGCCATTTGGCGAGGCGTGCCGTGCGACGATGCTGCATCAGGCCGCTCCGGCCAACAGAGCGGCGCGCAGGACATAGCCCCGATGCGCCTCGAGAATTTCATCGGCGAGATCGGCATTGACCATGGCAACCTTGGTCATGGCGTCGGCAATGATACAGCGTTCCGCAATCACGGTGACGCGCTGATCGGTGAGGACGGGAGTACCATTCCATCCGATATGCGGACCATGGGGCCTGCCCTTCACCTGCCGCCGATTATGGAGGTTGGCGGAACTTGCAATGGCGCAGTCAGGGACAGTCACCACATGGCGTATGGCCTCGTCGGCATCGCGGAGCTGGACCTGCCAATCGCGCTCGCCAAATGTTCGCAGATCGCCGCCTGCATTGACCAGTCCGGCGGAAGCGCCGGCCGCCACCAGTGTTTCCACTGCGCGGTCCACCGCATGACCTTTCGCGATACCGCCCAGATCGATCAGCGTCCGTCGATGACAACGAACATTTCGGTCGTCGATTATCTCGATATCCGCCGTGGTTCCGGTGAAGCGATTGAGATGCATGATCCCCTCGCGGGGCAAAAAGCCGCCACGGACGAGTGCTCGCCCGACCGCGACGTCGAACAAACCCTCAGTTGCTTCATGCAATGCGACAGCCATTCGCAGGACCCAAACGGTCTCGCAATCAACCATGACGACCTCGCCCGGCGGAGCGGTACGAAGAGCAGCCAGATCGCTCGCTGGGTCATGAAAGGACATGCGTGCGTGAATCTCGGCCATCGCGGCAAATGCCGGGCCGACCGCATCCTCGCTTCCTTCCGGAACCGTGATTTCTACCAGCGTGCCGAGCAGGGGTCGGCAACGTGTGATCATCGTCAGGCCGCCGCCAGTACGAGCGAGTGGATGGCCAGCAGGCGTTTCACCCCGTCCGTGATGTTGCGGCAGGACAGCGTTGCGCCCGAGATATTGGGAATATCCTGATTAAGCTTGAACTTGTCGTTTAGCGTTTTCCCCCGGAAACGGGCACGCCAGGCCGGATTGCGAACTTCTCCACCGTGGGATTCGCGATAGCTGAGGATTTCCACACCCAGCACATGCCCGTCGGGCGAGATGGCAGTGGCGTAGGTGATGAACTCATGCTTACCGACGACTTCATCCACGAGCACCCAGCCCACCGTGGTCTTGCCCTGCATCGCGCGCCAGATGCTGGGCTGGTTCGTCCGCTGCGGAACGCCTGACAATTTCCTGATCTGGCCAAGCTGGGCGGAGGACAGCGTCACCGCGAACGGCACGAAGCTTTGCGCCTGCGGGATCAAGGCGTGCTGTGCGCCCGCAACCGAGATATAGTCGGTCGCCGATGCCGGCACCGCTGTCGCCACAAGGACAGGGACTGCAATCAGATGTGGCCAATTCCGGTTTGACATGGGTTCGAGTCCTAGAAATTCATGCCCAGCTTGAGACGAAACTCGTTCTTGGTCTTCTCGATGAGGTGCGGATTGGTGTCGGTCTACCCCTCATAGCGTTCTCCACCGCCCTTGAGCTGTGGAAACCAGGTGAGGATAGCCCAGAATTTCTGACCGCCATAGTGAATGGTGGGGCCAGCGAACAACGACCACCGTTTCTGGCCGACCTCGGTTTCATATTCTGAGCTGTACTGGGTTTCAGCGCCAATGAACCAGTTGGAGGAAACAATCATGTACTTTGCCGCGACCTGTCAGAACATGTACCCCAGACCAAGGTTGATCCGGTCGTTGTCCCTGTTTTCAAAGAATTTCTGGTAGTCGAGCTTGACCACCACCTCGTGCAGCGGGTGGAACGAGACGCCCGTCGTCAGGACGCGATCCCGGTTGGCTGGGTCTGCCGTTAGGCCCAGCGGGAGTTTTGCCTGAGTGTCATATTTCTCATAGCGCACGAAGGGATCGAGCGTGACATCGCCACCGAGCGAAAAGCTGTAGGCGCCCTGGATCAGCCAGCCATAGAAGGCGGAGGGCAATATTGCCCGCTCCGCGCCGTTTGCGCTGTTGTAATCGAGAATGATCTGATCGATTGCTGCGCTGTTGGCGAAGGTCCCCCGGCTGTACAATGCCTCTATATCGAAGCCCGAGTGCTGAACGCGGGCATGGACGTCCCACAATGTCACCCGTCCCCCGACGCCGGCAAAATCGGGGGCGGTCGGATCCGACTTGAAGTCGGCGTTGGCATGGCCGGTCTTGCCCGTGAAAACCGCTCCGCCGATGAGGACGCCCGGTGTCGGCGTATATTCGAGCGAGCCATAGACCGAAAGACTGGCGGCATGGGCAAGCTGCAATTCCTGATGCGTGCCGAGCAGCGGCGCGCCGGCATCGTCGAGCTTGGCGAAATCAAAGCCGGTCGTGACGCCGACATCATAGGAGATACCGAAGGGGGTTGATCCCCAGACGCTCACACCGCCTTCCCGCCAGGTCGAGGGAATGATGCGCCGTTCGACCTCGTTGCGTTCGACCCCGTAGAAGACCGGCGGCTCGTGATTGCGGTTGATGAAGCCGAAGGGCATCAGGAACAAGCCGGCCTTCACGTTGAGTTCTGGATTGAAGGCATAGTTCAGATAGGCCTGTTCAATCTCAACCTCACCCTGGTCGCCGGAACTAGCCACGGCATGTTCAACCTCGACCTCGCTGTTGAAGCTGATCCGGTCGTTGAAGCGATGGCCGAAGAAGAGGACGAAACGCTTGAGATCGGCCTGATTGCGGCTCGCGTCATGGACATAGCCATTATAGGAAATCTCGCCATAGCCACCGATTGTCGTATCCGAACCGGCGGGTTCACGCGTTCCGCTGTTATCGGCGAGGGCAGGAGCGGCTGGAACTGCGGATGGCGCGCTGCCGATCGCAGCGTTCGCGGCAGCTGGCGCGGTCGGCGTCGCCACTGCCACTTGCAGGCGCGCATCGATCTCCTGGATCCGTTTTGCCTGTGCCGCCAGCTGCGCATTCTGGGCAGCAATCTGCTGCTGCTGAGCTGCAACCTGTGCCTTCAGTAAAGCGACTTCTGCTTGGAGCGATGGGCCTTTGGCGAAGGCAGGTGTTGTGGCGGTCAAGGCGGTTGCCGCGACCAGAGCGAATCGTAACTTCAATTGACCCCCCAATGCTCGAACTGGGAGGCGCGATTAGCAATAATGCAATTCACTCGCAATAATGTGCATGGCGGTGACAAACCAGGCCAATGGAGCGCCGGCGTTTTGCTGAGCGCGGCGGTGTAAAAACCGGCCATTG